>WTAG01000713.1 GCA_013139755.1 Methylomarinum sp.
ATGCAGTATATCTAATTCACGCCTGGAAAAAGCCTGTGGACTGGTTGCGTTAATTTGCAGCAAATTGGCGCTATCAATTTGCATCTTACCCACCTGAAGTATTTCGTTTTCTAGTCCTGGCGGACGCACTCTTTTTAAAACCGTGTTAACACGCAAAACCAGCTCTCTAATTGAAAAAGGTTTTGCCACATAATCATCAGCACCTAAGGTTAAACCCATAATAATATCCTCTTCTGATGATTTTGCCGTCAGCATGATGATGGGCTGCCACTTATCCTTAGCCCTTATTTGATTACATATTTCAAAACCATCCACAAAGGGTAGCATCACATCCAATAGAATTAAATCATAGCTACCGGTTAAGGCTTTCTCTAAGCCCGTTTTTCCATCGTCCGCCCAGTCAACATCAAAACCATGAAAGATAAAGACATCAATCAGTCCTTGTAAAATTGCTTGTTCATCTTCAACAATCAGTAGTTTAGGCTTGGGTATCATAATCAAAAAGCTAAGGTTATAGTTTTCAGTGTAGAGCGGACTTTAATCCACCACATCCAGCAATTCACGTAAATTTAGCGGACTGAAGTCCCGCTCTATCATTAATCATATTATCAGTCTTAGTTTAGTCATATATTACTCAAATAGTGTAAAAACCATGTAAAAAATCAGTCCCATCATTTTACATTTCCATGTCTAAAACACTGCGCTCTGTTTCGGTAATCTATTAACAGCAAAACCAATCAGGAGAGCTACTATGAATATCTTATTTAAAATCGCTTTACATACCATCGCATTACTTACAATAACAACGGCACAATCAACATGGGCAAGATCCATCCCCATGCCAATTAATTACCCTGCTAACCAAATACAGATCAAAACCCATCTGTCACAAACCAAATTGGTTCAGCATGGCGCAAAGACGGTTTTTGTGGATATGACTTTCACTCCGCCAACAATCAATCACCCGCGAATAGCACAACGAGCTACCGATATGATTATTGTGCTGGATCGTAGTGGCTCCATGTCAGAGGCCAAGAAAATGCCTTATGCAAAAGCCGCTATTTGGGACGTGCTGGGGCGGCTAAATGATAATGACCGTTTTGCACTGGTGTCATTTGCTGATAATGCCATAGTGCAATCACCTTTAGTTAATGTCAGTGCTGGAACGCGAAGTTATTTAAACAATGTGGTCAGTTCAATTAATGCATCAGGTGGAACCAATGTGGGGGATGGCTTAAACGCTACGTTGCGCTTACTGGAAAACAATCGCAGTTCAAGTGCTAAAAAAATTCTGCTGCTTTCAGATGGACAAGCCAACCAGGGCATCACCAACCCTGAGCAACTAGCTCAAATTGCAGCAACAGCGACACAATATGGCGCCGTTGTATCTTCAATAGGCATGGGACTCGGTTTTAATGAAACCTTAATGGCTAAATTAGCTGATTATGGCATGGGGCATTATTCTTATCTGGAAGACCTGTCTGGATTATCAGCCATTCTTGCCCGGGACTTAAATGATAGCCGTCATATTTATGCTAATAGCAGCACCCTGGAAATTAGGCTGGGCGATGATGTTCAGTTAATTGATGCTGGCGGCTACCCTATCTCTCACAATAACTCAGCAACTACCCAGATTACCACAGGACAGATGCTCTCAAACACACAGAAACATTTTGTTATGACTTTTAATGTGCCTACTGAAAATATCGGTTCTATTTCATTAGGTGCTATGCATTTAAACTATCAAGTTAACGGTCAACACCTACAAACCCCGGTTAATCCACAAGCTCTGGTTTTGGCCGTGGTTGCACCGGAATTTAAAATTCAGGCGCAAGAGTCGATCAATAAAGAAGTTTACCAAAACAGTTGGATAGAAAATAACTTAGGCCGGATGAAGAAAAAGCTAAGCAAGTGGGTACGAGAAGGTAATAAGGATAAAGCCAAACAAACCATTGTTGAGTATCGTAAAGAAATAGATGCCGCAGCAGTTTCCAGTAATTTACCCTTGGCGACTACTGAGATGGAAGACAAGCTGGAAGCAATGGAAGAACAGCTTGATGATGCATTTGCCGGTAGCCAACTGGATCAACAAGTAAAAAGAAACCGGGCGGCTAAGAGTATGCAATATGACTCTATTAAAAAGCAGCGGAAATAATAAATCGTCACTCAACTCCAAAATCACATCCGGTTATGCATTTCCATAAACGCTTCAAATTCAGATAAAGGCAAGGGCTTACTAAAGTAATAGCCTTGAGCATAACGGCATTGTTGCTTTAACAAGGCCAATTGCTCCTTGTTTTCAACGCCGGTTGCAATAACCTTAATCCCCAGTTTGTTGGCTAGAAGAATAATAGTTTCTACCAGTATGGCATTGGTTGGGTCGTCAATCATAGTGTGAATATAAGAACGATCGATTTTTATCACATCTACTGGAAATTTCTTCAGGTAGCTCAAGGAAGAGTAACCGGTGCCAAAACTATCCAGGGAAATCTGTATACCTTCCTTTTTTAATTTTTCTATACTATTCAGGTAATTATTTTTTTCTTCGAAAAAAACTTTTTCAGAAATTTCGAAAGTAATACTGCGAGGTGATATTTGTTTCTTTTTTAGAATATCCAGCCATTTAACATGACATTCAGACGAACTGTATTGGGCGACAGATTGATTCAATGAAATATGAAGGGATGGCAAGCCTCTAGTAGCCCAACTCTGCATATTAGCTGCAACTTCTTCTATGA
>WTAG01000663.1 GCA_013139755.1 Methylomarinum sp.
TGTTTGCTGGGTTGAGGTAACGAAACCCAGCCAACACAGAATATTTTACAGTCTCTTCAGCCTCATACGAGGCTGATGTCTAGATAATAGCGATATTAATAAATAACTTGTTGATCTTTAAGTGCATTAAAAATATCTTCAATTGACTGGCTATCGCAATTAAATGAGATTTCAGTTGCATCTGTTTTTCTGGTTACTGAAAGACAAATCAAACCTGCATTTTTAATGGCTGTGATCAGTATGTCATTATCGCTTACTTGTTCTTCTAATACCGTTGTGGCATGACCTGTATCAAATAGTTTTCTTTCTAGTTGATAAGCTATTTCTTGATTATTTGAACCTGTTAATCCAATTGATATTGCCTTTTGGCTAAATCTGGCTGCATGTTCTTCGGCTGATACATGACGAAATTCTTCGTTTGCACTTTCACCTGTGATCATACCTGCACCAACAGTGACATTGCTTAGGCGATCAATGATGATAAAAGCACCGGTACCTTTGTTTTGTTTGTATGCATCAAAAACGACTGGTGCATTAACAGAAACGGTACACGAACCAATTTCATTGAGTTTAAGCTCTGTGGCTTGATGATGTTCTAGTGTATTGACATCAATTCTATGATTAATTGTTGATATCGAGCCAGAGACACTACGTGTCGCTAATTTAATAATATATTGACGACCCGGAGTCATGGCTTGTTCTGCCATCCAGACAATAGATGCATCGAATTTATCGGCGACTATGGCAGATGTTGAGTTTTTACCAATAATCATGTCACCACGACTGATGTCAATTTCATCTTCCATGGTTAAAGTGACAGCCATGGATGCAAAGGCTTGATCTATATCGCCATCATAAGTGACGATAGATTTAATTTTGCTGCTGTTACCAGAAGGCAATACAGTGATTGAGTCACCTTTGTTAAAAACACCGGAAGCTACTGTGCCGCAAAAACCGCGAAAGTCTAGGTTAGGGCGGTTAACGTATTGAACAGGGAAGCGGGCATCATCAAAGTTACGGTCACTTGCAATCTCAATGGTGTTTAGCGTTTCCATCATTGGTTTGCCTGTATACCAAGGCATGTTTTCACTAGGATTAACCACGTTGTCGCCATCTAATGCTGACATAGGGATGAAGTGGATGTCGCCTAAATCTAATGTTTTAGTGAAATCAAGATAGTCTTGTTTGATTTTATTGTAGGTGTCTTCGCTGTAATCAACTAAGTCCATTTTGTTGACTGAAACAATAATATGTTTAATACCTAGCAAGGAGGTAATAAAACTATGACGTTTAGTTTGTGTTTGCACACCGTAACGCGCATCAATCAGAATAACCGCTAAATCACAAGTTGAAGCACCTGTTGCCATGTTGCGGGTATATTGCTCGTGCCCAGGGGTGTCTGCAATGATAAATTTGCGGGTAGAGGTGGAAAAGTAGCGGTAAGCAACGTCAATAGTAATGCCTTGCTCGCGTTCGGCTTGCAGGCCATCAACTAATAAGGCTAAATCAATTTTTCCAGCGCCTGTGGTGCCTGATTTTACACTATCGGCTTGTACCGCAGCTAATTGATCTTCATAAATCATTTTTGAGTCATGCAATAAGCGCCCTATTAAGGTGCTTTTACCGTCATCAACATTACCGCAAGTTAGAAAACGCATCAGCTCTTTTTGCTCATGCTGTGCTAAATATGCATCAATATCTGTACTGATTAAATCTGATTGGTGGGACATGGGAAAAATTTTCCTTTAAAAAATTTTAGGCTAAAGACGCAAGGCTAAAGGCGAAAGGTTAAGAGCTTCTTGATTTAATGAGGGCTGATAGCATTTTGGATAGCTGTTCCACTTCATTCTTCCATTGAAGGCCTATTTCTTTCTTTATATAACCTATCTCAATACCTATGTAAATTTGAGTTCGTAATTCGCCACAAGAACCTTTTGCATAATAAAAAAATCGACTACTGTCTTTATCTGTTCCTCGCTCATACCCTTCAGCAATATTACTTGGAATAGACAAACTGGAACGTGTAATTTGATCTTTAAATCCATAGTCCTTGCAGTTAGCAAGTTCTTTATATACAGAAACACAAAGTCGAGAAGAACGTTTCCAAACATCGAGGTCTTCAAATCGTCGCATGCTCTTCCTTTGGTCTTGTGCCTTTCACCTGCTCTTTTTAAAAATACCCTTCACGTTTTTTCTGTTCCATTGAGCCGGATTGATCGTGGTCAATCAAACGGCCTTGGCGTTCAGAAGTTGTAGTTAGCAGCATTTCCTGAATAATTTCAGGCAAGGTTGTTGCTGTTGATTCAACTGCACCTGTTAATGGATAGCAACCTAATGTTCTGAAACGTACCATTTTCATTTCAACTTTTTCATCAGGACCTATAGGCATACGATCATCATCTACCATGATTAACATGCCGTCTTTATTAACTACTGGGCGTTCTTTGGCGAAGTAAAGCGGCACAATAGGAATGCTTTCTAAGTGGATATATTGCCAAATATCAAGTTCAGTCCAGTTTGATAATGGGAAAACACGGATGCTTTCACCTTTGTCTAATTTACCGTTGTAAATATTCCATAATTCTGGACGCTGATTTTTTGGGTCCCAGCGGTGATTTTTATCTCGAAAAGAATAAACACGTTCTTTGGCACGTGATTTTTCTTCATCTCTACGTGCACCACCAAAAGCAGCGTCAAATTGATGTTTATCTAAGGCTTGTTTTAAACCATCAGTTTTCATTACATCAGTATGTTTTTTACTGCCATGCGTGAAAGGGCCAATACCTTGGTCAACACCTTCCTGATTGGTATGGACGATCATATCTAAGCCTAAATCGTTGATCAATTTATCCCTGAATTCAATCATTTCTTTGAATTTCCAGGTGGTATCAACATGCATCATCGGGAAAGGTGGTTTTCCTGGATAAAATGCTTTCATGGTTAAATGCAACATCACCGCTGAATCTTTGCCAACCGAGTACAGCATCACCGGATTATCAAATTCCGCTGCAACTTCACGGATAATATGGATGCTTTCAGCTTCAAGCTGTTTCAGGTGGGTTAATTTATAATCAGTCATCAATTTGGTAGTCCGTAGGCGTTAAAGTGATACATGCATTTAATACTAAATTGACTATTTTAAAACGAAATGGATTTTATTACCATCACCGTGTTAATTGTAATGCGTAGTTTTTATAATTTAGAAATCTTGTATAGAGGGAAGGCCGTTGGCTTATGAGCTGTCAGCTAAAAACGTTATGAAATCTTTGTAATTTAAAATATCCGGTGTATTTTGATGAGTTAATTCAGTTATAAACTGTGGTAATTGTGTGCTGATAGATTTAAAAACTAAAAAATAAAATTCATTACTGATAGGGGTGAAATGAAGTTTTAATCGATGAGCCACACTTTGAATGCCTAAACCTACATCGGCTTGCCGACTGATAATCATACTGGCTACAGCTAGGTGGGTGTGTTCTTCGTGATAGTATCCTTTTAATTGCTTAGGTGTGATGTGTTGTTCAAGCAATAAACTATCAAGTAAGTTTCGTGTGCCCGATCCATTTTGTCGATTAACAAAATTCAATTGTTGTTCAATTATTTGCTGTAATGAATGTACTGGGTTTTCAGGGTGACTGATAAGTCCCTGTTGTCGTTGTTCGAGCAATATAAATTGATCGAGTTTAGGGTCTAAATAGCGATTGTATTGGCTTAATTGTTTTTGACCCTGCTGGCCAGAGGCAATATGAAACCCTGCTATTTGACATTTTTCTTCAGCGTAAGCTGCGAGTGCTTGCAAGCTACCTTCTGTGTGTAATTCTATAGGTAGGTGTTGTTGACGTAAGCTGTTTAATTTTTCTGAATCGCTGGCCATAATAATTAATGGTTTTGATGTGGATAACAGGTCGTTCAGAGCATTATTTGCTTGCTTGCTGGCTAACGATAAATGATGACTGAGAAGCTGGTCGCTTTCATTACTAATATCTAAGAGTTTCTCCCCCAACTCACTTAATTGAGTTCCTTTTCCACGTTTTTTATCGACTAGAGCTAATCCTAATAAATTTTCAAATAGATTAAGAATATCCCATGCTTTGCGATAGGAGTAGTCACACATTTTAGCTGCCAACCGCAGATTGCCAGTTATTTGTATTCCCTTTAATAATTGAAGTGTGGGTTGTAAATCATAGTTTCGGTTATTGATGGTTAGGTAAGGATTTGATCTATAGTTTATTTTTATAGGATTCATAATTGGCAATATATTACATGTTTTGTATGGTTAAATACCGATATATAATGCTTATTTTTTGAATAGTACGTTGATTATATTTTATTTTATGCAAAAAAATACATATTTTGGTTTTTTAGGGAGTATGTTGTTAGGTTTGTCTGCTGGGAGTAGCTATGCTCAAGACAAACCTTGGCGATTAGACCAATACATGGGGGTGTCTGATTGGTTAAGCCTTTCATTTGAACATAGAACACGTTACGAAACGCTTGATCAGCAATATCGAGCGATTGTTAATGGTAATCCAGGAAATGGCGGAGACCAGGCGCTAGTTTTTCGTACGCTAATTCATGCCAAAGCGGATTTGAAATATTTTCGCATTGGTGCTGAAATGATGGATTCACGTATTAAACTGGCTGATTCTGGTTCAGCAAGTTCCAGTACGCGATTGACCCCTGCAATTGCTAATCCTATAGATTTGTTACAAGCCTATATTGAAGTGCCTTTGGATAATGTCGGGGAAGAGGCCAGTCATAGTGTGCTACGAGCAGGACGTATCACTATGGATGTGGGTAGCAGAAGACTGGTTGCCAGAAATCGTTTTCGTAACACGATTAATGCATTTACTGGTTTGGATTGGCAGTGGATGTCAGTCGATAAGACATTTAGGGCATTTTATACCTTACCGGTGCATCGTAAGGTTGATGGTGATGTTCTTGATAATAAACCCAGTTTTGATGTTGAAGAGACCGATATTCGTTTTTGGGGAATTCATTACAGTCAGGCATTGTTTAGCAAAGATGATAAAGGAGAAGTCTTTCTCTTTGGTTTGGATGAGGAAGATACAGAAAACAGAGCAACTAAAGATCGTGAGTTATATACTTTTGGTATGCGTTTGTGGAATAGTCCGGCGATTGAGCAGTTTGATTATCAACTGGAAACTGTTTATCAGTTAGGTGAATCAAAAGCATCAAGAGTATCAGCTCTGACATTGGATCATTGGGCGCATTTTCATCATGCCGAGCTAGGTTATAGTTTTAATGCGCCGTGGTTACCTAGATTGATTATGCAATATGATTATGCCAGTGGCGATGATGACCCCAACGATGGGCAAAATAATCGTTTCGATACCTTATATGGTGCGCGTCGTTTTGATTTTGGGCCAACCAGTATTTATGGCGCGTTTGCGAGAAATAATCTTCATTCACCTGCATTGCGTTTGAATCTTAAGCCTATTAAATCGCTAAAACCTATGGTCGCATTGCGCGGCTTCTGGAGAGCATCAACAGCTGATAAATGGACCAGCGCTGGTATCTCTGGAAGTCAGGCGTATATCGGTACTCAAATCGAAGCACGATTGCGCTGGGAACCTCTACCTAAAAACTTACAGATTGAAGCTGGGGTGGCGCATTTATTTGCTGGAGATTTAATGGATCAGGCCGGTAAACAAGATGCAACTTATGCTTATACACAAATAACAGTGAAATTTTAAAG
>WTAG01000129.1 GCA_013139755.1 Methylomarinum sp.
GGCAACTGCAAAAAAATTAGTTTTTGGGCAAGTTGGTATCGATATGATTGCGGGTCCTTCAGAAATTTTAATTATCTACGATGGCAAAACCAATCCTGACTGGATTGCCATGGATTTATTTTCGCAAGCCGAACATGATGAAAATGCCCAAGCCATTTTGATCTCAGATGATGAAGATTACCTAAACCAAGTTGAGCAAAGTATTAACAAGTTGCTTCCTGAAATGGAACGCAAAGACATTATTAAAGCATCACTCACTGGCCGCGGTGCTTTAATTAAAGTTGATTCTCTTATTCGCGCAACTGAAGTCGCCAATATTATCGCCCCTGAACATCTGGAACTTTCTGTTGAAGATCCAGAAGCACTTAACGAACATATACGCCATGCTGGTGCCATCTTTATGGGGCGCTATACTGCTGAAGCACTGGGTGATTACTGCGCAGGGCCTAATCATGTATTACCCACATCAAGCACTGCACGCTATTCATCTCCCTTAGGCGTTTATGACTTTCAAAAACGCTCTAGTATCATCAACTGCTCCGAAAAAGGGGCAGATACACTCGGAAGAACAGCATCGGTCTTAGCGAGAGGCGAAAGCCTTACCGCACATGCACGATCAGCTGAATATCGAATTAAATAACGCTACTTATATATTTAATGGGCAGGCTAACGCTTCGCCCTTTGAATATATACATTACTTGAGCATATTACTCTTCAATCATATCCCTATCGCATGACTAAAAACCTCGCTTCAACACTTTTCCGCAAAGAAATCCTCAATATGTCTGCTTATAAAGTGGCTGAAGCCAAAGATTTCATTAAATTAGATGCGATGGAAAACCCTTATTCATGGCCTGAAGCCATTAAAGAACAATGGCTTGCAGAAATAAAAGACAGCCCAATTAATCGTTACCCAGATCCGGAAGCCAGGCAACTTGCTGCCACCATAAGACAAACCAACAAAATCCCTGAACAAAGTGAGGTTTTATTAGGCAATGGCTCTGATGAGATCATCCAGCTTTTACTAATGGCATTACCTTCAAACGCCTGTGTTTTAGCACCCAGCCCAGGCTTTGTTATGTACCAACAAGTCGCCCTAAGTCTTGGTCTTAATTACCAAAGCATTCCTCTCCTGGAAGATACCTTTGAGATAGATTTACCAGCAATGCTTAACACCATTAAAAAAACGCAGCCTGCTGTCATTTTTTTAGCTTACCCTAATAATCCAACTGCTAACTTGTTTAATGCGCAAGATATGGAAGCCATTATTAATACGGCTAATGGACTGGTTATTATTGATGAGGCCTACGCACCTTTTGCAGATGCCAGCTTTATAAATAAACTACCTAAACATCCCAATTTACTGGTGATGCGTACCGTATCCAAGCTAGGACTTGCTGGCCTACGTCTTGGGTTTATTGCGGGAGATAAAGCTATTATTGAGCAGCTGAATAAAATAAGGCTACCTTATAACATTAATACCCTCACTCAAATAACAGCTGATTTTGCGTTAAAAATGTCAGATCTATTTGAACAACAAACCCAACAAATCTGCAAAGACAGATCACTTGTTTCAGAGCAACTAAAGACATTACCCGGAATTACCGTTTATCCAAGTGCGGCTAACTTTATTCTTTTCAAAACCAAACAAAATCAAGCAAGCAAAATTTTTGAGCAATTAAAAAAACACGGTATTTTAATTAAAAACCTATCACCTCAAGGTGGGTTGTTAATTGATTGTCTACGCGTAACAATAGGCAAACCGGAAGAAAACAAAGCATTTATTAATGCCTTATCAGCAATTATAAATTCACATTAATTTGTAAAAATACAACATGTTAGATAAAAAAAAGCTATGAATTGAGTTTATTTCAAACACTTTAATCCACAGCTTTTATAAAAAAAACACCTTGCTCTACCCATGAAATAGACACAATACATCAATAACAGCTTCAAAAAAGGTAAGCTGTAATGGTATATTGGATCTATAAATACAATAATTGATGTATTAAGAAATGCATCATCATAACCAGGAGCGTTATACATGGCTAATGAAGTCGTCGATAAATCCAAACGCCAGTTTCTAACCACTGCCCTTTCTGTTGTTGGTGCGGTTGGTACAGGATATCTGGCTGTTCCTTTTCTGTCACAAATGCAACCGAGCGCAAAAGCAATGGCAGCGGGAGCGCCTGTAGAAGTTGATATCAGTAAAATAGAGCCCGGTCAGCTAATTCGTGTAGCATGGAGAGGAAAACCGGTTTGGGTGTTATCTAGAACCCCTGAAGTACTTGATAATTTAGAAAAAGATACCAAGAAGCTTGCTGACCCAACATCACTAGAATCTGAACAACCTGAATATGTCAGCGACAATCTACGCTCAATTAAACCTGAAATTTTTGTTGCTGTTGGTCTCTGCACTCACTTAGGCTGCTCCCCAACTTTTAGACCTGAAATTGCTCCAGCTGATCTTGGTGAAAATTGGCAAGGTGGATTTTTCTGCCCCTGTCATGGCTCTGGCTTTGATTTAGCAGGTCGCGTATACCGATCTGTACCAGCACCGACTAACCTAGTGATCCCCCCTTATCGCTACATTACAGATACTCTCATTATTGTTGGTGAAGAATCTACGGAGGCAAGCGCATGAAAAATAAAATAGACGAATGGGTGGGCGTACGTTTCCCACTATCAAAACTGTGGAATGATCATATGGCGCAATACTACGCGCCTAAAAACTTTAATTTTTGGTATTTCTTTGGTTCACTTGCCTTACTGATGTTAGTTAATCAGTTCTTAACAGGTATATTGTTAACTATGAATTACAAACCTGATGCAAAATTAGCTTTTGACTCTGTTGAATACATCATGCGAGATGTCAACTGGGGCTGGTTAGTTCGCTATATGCACTCCACTGGCGCATCTGCCTTTTTTATCATCATTTATCTACACATGTTCCGTGGCATGATGTACGGTTCGTACAAACACCCCAGAGAACTGATATGGATATTTGGCATGCTACTGTTTGTATGCTTAATGGCTGAAGCATTTATGGGCTATTTATTACCTTGGGGACAAATGTCTTACTGGGGTGCTCAGGTTATTATTTCGCTGTTTAGTGCGATTCCAGTTATTGGTGATGAACTATCCTTATGGATTCGAGGTGACTATGTTATTTCAGATGCAACACTCAATCGCTTCTTTGCTTTCCATGTTATTGCCGTGCCTTTAGCCTTGCTTATCTTGGTCTTTTTGCACATTGTGGCATTACATGAAGTGGGTTCAAACAATCCAGATGGTATTGAAATCAAAGAATCCAAAGATCCTTGGGGAAAACCAGTCGATGGCATTCCTTTTCACCCATACTATACTGTGAAAGATATCGTCGGCGTTGCTGTCTTCTTGTTCTTTTTCGCTACTATTATTTTCTACATGCCTGAAATGGGTGGGTACTTTCTGGAACATGCGAACTTTATTCCAGCGGATCCTTTAATGACACCTGAGCATATTGAGCCTTCCTGGTATTTCACACCTTTTTATGCCATTTTAAGAGCTGTACCCGATAAATTTGCCGGTGTTATAGCTATGGGCGGCTCAATCGTTGTATTATTCCTGCTACCTTGGTTAGATCGCTGTAAAGTTAAATCTATTCGTTATAGAGGCGGCATTTATAAAAAAGCATTAGTCTTATTTGTGATTAGTTTTCTTGCTTTAGGTTATTTAGGCACACAACCTGCGACCCCCACATACACAATGATGGCGCGTATTTTCACAGTGATCTATTTTGCCTTTTTCTTATTAATGCCTATCTATACTCGCTGGGAAAAAACCAAGCCTGTACCTCGCCGAGTGACTGAAGAGCACGATTTAGAAGAACAATACAGTGCTTTAGTTGAAGTTTTTGACGAAATGACAACTAAAGAACCTAACAAAGCACACTGGGGAGCCGTTGAATTTCCAATCATAAAACCCAATAAAACGGGAATTATCCATGTATTAAGTCGCTTACTAAAAAGACTAAAAGAGAGCTTAGATTAATCATGAAAAAAATTATATATGCATTATTACTCTTACTACCTCTAGGTACGCTTTCAGCCGCAGGCAGTGTAAACCTTCAAAGTGTTGATATAGACTTAACAGACTATGAAGGCATTCAACGGGGAGCAAAACATTACGTCACCTACTGCCTAGGTTGTCACTCGGCTAAATACATGCGTTACAAACGTATCGCAATGGATTTAGAAATGGATGAAGACAAGCTATTAGCTGATATTGCACCAGAAGGCGCCAATATTTACGACCCAATGCTAACAGCAATGAATAGTAAAGATTCAAGGAAATGGTTTGGTACAACTCCGCCAGATTTATCTTTAATTGCCAGAGTAAGAGGCGGCGATTGGCTTTACACTTACCTAAAAGGTTTTTATGTTGATAAAAGCAAGCCTTTAGGTGTTAACAACACTGTATTTAAAGACGTTGGTATGCCCAATATGCTTTGGAAATTACAAGGTATACAAGAACCTGTTATTGAAAAAGTACACGGTGAAGATGTAGTAACACACTTAAAATTGGTTGAAAAAGGCACTCAGTCTCGCGCTGAATTTGACAAAACTGTCACAGAACTTGTCAACTTCCTAGTTTATGTTGGAGAACCTGTTCAGTTAGAAAGGCAACGCATGGGAAAATATGTTTTATTATTCCTACTGATGTTTGGAGTCATTGCTTATCTTCTGAAAAAAGAATACTGGAAAGACGTTCATTAAAACATCTATACCCGCAAGGATGCGGGTATTCTTCTTGCAATACCCCCTGCTTTTTACCGCACCACCTTCTCTTAACAATTCCAAGCCAACAAAAAATACAGCTATGGTACAATGCTACCCTTCTAGATCTAATTATAAAGGTTGTGTTTCGTGACAAATAGCACTGCTCGAAAATCAGTTATGACTCTTTTTAGCTCATCAACATGCGCTCTAAGCCATTGTGCCCGCCTTGTTTTACATGAAAAAAACATCACTGTAGACATTGAATTTTTCAACCCATCTCAACCACCCGAAGACTTATTAGAGCTTAACCCTACAGGTGCTTCCCCCACATTAATTGAACGTGA
Source organism: Methylomarinum sp. (assembly GCA_013139755.1). Next base: position 5,105 of record WTAG01000129.1, read on the forward strand.
TTTGGTTCTATATGACTCACGTATAATTATGGAGTACCTAGATGAGCGATTTCCTCATCCACCGTTACATCAAATGGATCCGGTTTCTCGTGCAAACACTCGCATGATTATCAAACGCATTGATCAAGACTGGTATCAACTTCTCGATGAGATTATTAATTCCGGCGAGAAAAAATCTGCTCGCTCTAAAAAAATGCTTCGAGAAAGCTTAATGGCAGCCACACCTATTTTTGAATCACAACCTTACTTTATGAGTGAAGAGTATTCATTAATTGACTGCATCATGGCACCCTTGTTATGGCGCTTACCTAGCTTAGGCATTGACATTAATTCTCTAGGGTCAGCCATAGCAATCTATGCAAACAGACTATTTACAAGACCTGCTTTTCAAGAGAGCCTTAGTGAAGCTGAAAAAGACATGGCACCTCAAAGTAAATGACATCATTAAAACCTTACATGATCCGTTCAATATACGAATGGATCATTGATAACCAGCTCACTCCTCATCTTTTGGTTGATGCGGAGAACTTTGACTCAATCTTGCCCAGAGATTTCATTGAGGATGGTAAAATTGTCCTAAATATCCGACCTGAAGCGATTCAAGGCCTAATATTAGGCAATGAAGAGATTCAGTTTAACGCCCGATTCTCCGGCCAACCCATGCAAATTGTCACCCCAACTATGGCAGTGTTAGCAATTTACGCCAAGGAAAACGGCAAAGGCATGGTTTTTGATCCAGAAGATTATGACACCCCCCCTCCGCCAGAAAAAAAGCCTACAAAACCTCAGTTAAGGGTTGTTAAATAAAACAACACTAGTTACTAATTCGCCATTCAACTAGACTTTGCGCAGTTATAGCTGCGCATAAAAGCCCGCCCAGCAGCCAAGCTACAAGCATCCATACATATCACCTTGGTAAACACTTTTAGCATAAACCTCATAAACCTGTTCTCTGTTAACGAATACTACTTTATAAATATGTTTTTCTGACTTTAAAACTTATACTAATCCCAATAAATACTAACTCTAACCGGTTACTAAAAAAAACAGGAAAAGAAAAACATTGATCGTAAGCCCGTATGGAGTATCACGTAATACGGGAATAAACGTGCAATTCACTTTTTTGATATAAAAATATATTGGGATTGGTTTTATATCCAGTTAAAATACTTGGTTAATATTGTAATACCAATTACATCTAGTTTGTATTAAATCCCCTTTCTATACTTATGAGTAAATAATATGTCTTACACAGTTTATCTATCTGGTGAAATCCATTCCGACTGGCGAGAACAAATCAAGCAAGGTATTATTGAGAATCAGCTTGATATAGAGGTTTTAAGTCCCATCACGAATCATGATGACAGCGATAATGTAGGTTCAGAAATTTTAGGTACAGAACCAGACAACTTCTGGAAAGACCATAAATCAGCCAAAATTAACGCACTGCGTACCAATAGTTATATCAGCAGGTCTGATATTGTTATTATTCGATTTGGTGATAAATACAAACAATGGAATGCTGCTTTTGATGCAGGCATTGCTGCTGGATTAGGCATCCCCACCATTATTATGCATAGCCCTGATTTAACTCATCCCCTTAAGGAAGTTGATGCAGCTGCACTGGCTGTTACAGAAACTCCAAGCCAAGTGGTAGAGATTTTAAAATATATTTCTCAATCTTAAGAGTCTTCCCGCTCTCGGTATATTAAAAAATGTGTGAGCCGAACCTTTATCAAAATGAGGAAGCTTTCACATTTTAAATATATTTATCAATCCTTTACTTTCTTACATACTCGGCTGGGGTGTATGATGAATTTTAAGTTTTATGGGAGAACTTCAAATGATTACCAATCCATCTACAAGTGCCGCTAACTTATTTTCCGACGCTCAGCATAAAGCTGCAGCAGCTTCGCATACCATTGCAACATTACCTGTAGCAAAAGATGAAGTAGGCAGTAGTGAATTTCGTTCTGACGACTTAATTAAACCTATTTTAAGCTTAAAAGAAGCTGAAATTGAAACTTCGGCAGCTGTCAAATTACTAAATACTGAGCAAAAAATGCTGGGATCACTTTTTAATGAAACTGCCTAACTCAGATACTGACGGATACTTCATACCCCAATTGTTCTAGTCTTTTAGCAAACTCTAACATCACCTCTTCAGCAGGTCTCTTTAATTTTTCAGCTTCTGGCTGCAAAGATGCTCTTGCTATAGTATAAAGCATGATTCTTTTTAGCTTAAACTTAGCGTGTTTTATTTGTTTTAATAGCTCAAAAAATGCCCCTCGCTGTTCCTCAGCATCTACACACTCGTCATAATCCAGCATACATGTTTGTATATATGTTTCGCATAAAGCAGAGCATGTTTCTAAATTTTTCAGGGTCTTTTCATTACTGAGTTTGTTGTCATTAATAGCTAATCTTCCTTGCTCTGTTGCGCTGTCGAGCTTAAACCACACCTGTCCTTTATAGTTATTTAAAACCCTCAAGCCTGCCTGAACTGAAGGCTGATGAATTAGACCACCATTTGTTATTAACACAAAATGACTTTCAGGCAATACAGCAAACTCTGTTGCAATATCTGCAATTAAGGTGACAGCCTTATCGAAGCCCTTTACACTGGTTGGCTCACCATTGCCTGAGATAGCAATATCTTTAATGATACGCAAGTTCTCAGCTACATTAAACTGATCAAAAAAGTCACCATTTAAGACTTCATTAAGAAAAAACCGTAACTCTTCCTCTAACAGCTTAAAATCCAACTCGGGGGCTGAACCACGAACTAAATCAGGCACCTGACAATAAACACATCGCCAATTACAGGCGTTATTGGTATTAAAATTAATACCAATAGACAAGCCCCCTGCTCGCCTGGAAATAACAGGATAAACATACTTTAACCCTGCAATATCTCGACTATGATCTGTTATTGTTAATTTTTGGCTCATGCTTATTAATGATATGGATAATTCATGTTATTCTATCGGGTTAGGAATATTTATACTGAATTATTTGGAGACAAATCATGAGCGAAAGAATTGTAATGCGTACAGGCGAATCACTTGTTGCAGGTGGACCACCAGGAACAGCAGCTGAACCAGAGATTGTTATTGGTGAGTTAGACGGTCCTGTTGGAACAGCATTAGCTACTTTAACCGGTGACCAAGCGAGCGGACACTCAAAAGTCTTTGCTATTTTAAACACCGACATTCAAGTGCGCCCTGTTACCTTAATGGTAAGTAAAGTAACTGTTAAAAACTCACGTTATACCAATATCTTAATGGGTACTGTTCAGGCAGCGATTGCTAACGGTGTTTTAGATGCGGTTCGTGCAGGTGATATTCCTAAAGAAAAAGCCAATGACCTAGGTATTATTTGTTCAGTTTGGTTAAACCCAAGCGTTGCAACAGATGACAACTTAGA
>WTAG01000260.1 GCA_013139755.1 Methylomarinum sp.
GCAGAAGGAGTAGAAACAAAGGATCAACTGACTTTTTTACAACAACATGAGTGCAATCAGGTTCAAGGCTATTACTTTAGTAAACCCGTTTCAGCAGATAAAATAAGCGAACTATTAAACAAAGAAAAGTAACTCAATAAATCTCTGCTTTCTAAATGTCTCAAAAAATATTATTTCAACTTTCCACCCGTTCCAGGCTTTAAGCAGCACAATAGACACCGTGTTTGAGAGGTTTAAACTTCTGCTCTCAGGCTTATACAATTTTAAAACTTCATCATGTTCGATAAAAGTAGGAGGGGCCTATTGGCCGCGACCGAGACAGATCAAGAGCAGTCGCGGCCAATAGGCCCCTCCTACCGATAATAATAACTCAGAAAGTTACTAATTTTTCATCACCCTGTGGTTTGTATAGAGCCATGAAAACTATTAGGAAGCCCCCCTGGTTTCAAGGTCAAACATCAGTGCATCCCCTCCAAATAAGAGACATCAGCAAATTTGTTAAAGCTACAGGGTTAACCCTCCACCAGTTAATGAAGTAATGTACATTAACCCATTCATGACAACCCAGTCTTGCCCTGCGGAGTTTTTTATCTAATTCAACCCCAGTAGATAAATCAAGTGCAATTGTGCATCAGTATTACGCACAATCTAAAACATTATCAGTCATGCCGACCAGAAATAGTATAATTTGTTAGTGAGTAAATGAATGAAAACAAATTAAGGCATTAGAGCATTTTCTAATCCTCAAAACGAATAAAAACTTCCCCCTCAAATTTTTCACGATAATTTAGTATTGATTATCATGTTTATCAAAAAAAAAACCACGATTTATGTTTAATATTGCACTCTACGAACCTAAGATCCCACAAAATACCGGGAATATTATTAGACTTGTTGCTAACAATGGATGTCACCTTCACCTAATTGAACCTTTAGGTTTTGATCTCGAAGAAAAAAACCTACGACGCTCTGGTTTAGATTATCTTGATTTAGCCAATATTAGTCGATATCCAAGTTATGATGATTTTTTAGAAAACATGCATGGACATAGAGTCTTAGCATTAACGACCAAAGGGAAAAAATTTTATAATCAAATTGAATACAAACCTGGCGATATTCTACTATTCGGCTCAGAAACAGCAGGATTACCTGACTCAATCCACAAGAATTTAACTCTAGATCATCAATTGAGAATCCCCATGCAGCCAAACAACCGAAGTATGAACCTATCCAATACTGTTGCTTTAGTTAGTTATGAAGCATGGAGGCAGCAAGGCTTTACAGGTGGAGAATAAATGATCAAACCTTGTTTAAGGAAGCTCTGATTAAGTTGGTTAGAATTTAGCGCTGAAAAAACTGTCGCTATTTTTCACGAAGTGAGAGGTAATAGTTATTCTATTGCGCCGATCTTGGTGGAAAATATCGGCCGTTTTAGCAAGCTAAAAATAATTGGACTTGATCAGAGCTTTCTTAAGTCAGCAGGAGTTGCTATCAATGTAGCAACTCTCTTTTAATCTCCAATCCAAGACCTTAATTTATCATACAAAATATTAGGACGAATTGGCTTAGTAATAAAATCATTCATACCCGAATCAAAACAGGCCTGCTTGTCATCTGCTGATGCATTTGCATATCCATCAGAATCAAGGAGAAAGAACTTTTACTGATCAAATCAATAGCTTCATGTCCATTATTTGCTACGGTAACAGCTACGCCTTCTCTTTCTAATAAACCTGTTGATCCTAATTTAAAAAAACGATCGCATTTAATTTATAAAGGCTGTAAAGCTATTGATTGCCTTAAATAGTGAACTGTCAACGCTTTCCGCCATCAATGGCCATAAGAGGACTGTTCCCATAAATAGGGCTAATACGGAAAACCATAACTTTCGTTGTACTGACATTTTCATTTCTATCTTGGTTCAGATGCTTTTCAAGCTAGTTGTCGCCTAAAGCTTAAATTATGCCAGATTATATATTATTGATTATTTAGCTTTTTATAATGGTAAGCGCACGCTCTCAAAATTGGGAACCCAATCGCCATTAAAACTTGAACAAGCATTTTATAGAAAAACTGCCTAAGAACGCGTGCTGTTTTAGGAGCCTCTGATTAACCATTACACATGTACTTCACGCCACACACAACACACAACACACACGAAAATAAAAGTTTTCTCAAGTTTGAGTTGTTATGTATCAAAATACCTTTCTTTTATCTTCAAAAGTTCGGGTAAAACATTAATAAACAAACTCACCAGATAAGGGTCAAAATGCGTCCCTGCATCTTTCTTTATCATTTCAATAGCATCTTCAATAGGCCAAGCCTCTTTATAAGGCCGCTTAGATGTTAAAGCATCAAATACATCAGCAATCGCAACGATCCGCCCTACTCTTGGTATTTCACCAGCGTTTAAGCCCTTAGGGTAACCAGTACCGTCCCAACGCTCATGATGCGTTAATGCGACAAGTTTTGCCATTTCCAACAATTCACAAGAATCATCCCCAATAATTTTAGCGCCAATCTCGCAGTGAGTTTTCATAATCACCCACTCATCTGCATCTAACTTTCCCGGCTTTAAAATTATCCGATCAGGTATGCCAATCTTGCCAACATCATGCATTGGCGCTGCATTTAACAATAAATCAGCCTCTTCTTCATTCATCCCTGCAGCCAAACCTAAAACATGTGAATAATGGCTCATTCTTAGCACATGCATTCCCGTTTCATTATCCTTATATTCCGCAGCCCGTCCCAATCGTTGCACCACTTGCAAGCGCGTTTCATTTAGCTGCACAGTACGCTGGACAACCTTGCGTTCCAGTTCTCTGTTCTGGTTACACAATGCTAAGTGTGTTTTTATATGCGCTTTTATGACGGGGGGGCTAAAGGGTTTAAAAATATAATCTGCCGCCCCAAGAGCAAACCCTTTCAATTCATCTGCTATTTCAACTTTTGCAGTGACAAATATCACTGGAATATGGCGTGTAGTGTAATCCTTTTTAAGAATTTCACAGACCTGATACCCATCCATCTTAGGCATCATAACATCTAATAAAATAATATCAGGCAGCTTCCCCGACTGTATTAATTTTATCGCGGCCAGTCCATTTAAAGCAGCAAAAACCTCATAGTCATCTTTTAAAATCCCGACCAGAATATCAATGTTTTCTGGCGTATCATCAACAATCAAAACAGTTTGTTTGTTAGAACCAGCCATAATTGACCTCCCTAAACTCAACGTTTTTTTACTACTCTACACCCTTATACTTCACATGGTCACGGAGAAAAATCCTCCTTTACCCATCCTACACCAAAAACCTTATCTTAAGGAACCTCTATATATCGACTCGACTATCCTCAAGTTCAATCAGTACTTTACTCATATAATCATCCACTTCCAGACCAATCTCATAAAGCTTATTCGATTCATTTACCGAATCATTAATCAGTGTTAGCAAGTACTCTTCCTGACCTTCATCTAAGCCTAGCGACAGGAAAGACTCTTCAATTTTTGCTAAAAGCTTTTCCATTATTTGAGTATTATCCAGTTTATGAGTCTGTTGCTTAGTATCAATATGTTTTAAAGCCTGTTCCGTCAACAATACTACTTTTTTTAACTTTTCCTGTTTGGCTTTGACTTGATACTCAACCGCCATCGCCTTCATTCGATGCTCCGCACCTTCCATCAGCAACCCAAGGTTGTCTTTTATACGCCCATACACTTCTGGATTGTCCATAGGCATATTTTTGATCAACAACGATGCATTCGGGTATGTGACCACTGTGCGCTGATTAAAATCAAAAATTCTTTTTTGATCTTTTAACTCAGTCAACACGGATTCTTCCAAAGGGCTCACCACCGCTCTATTTGCCATGTTAACCATCTCCGTATCAGCTCGCAGTTGAATCACTGCATCTAATTGATAAGAGTCCATACTTTCCAGAACGGCTTTAGCTAATTCTGAATAGGAACGACAGCTGAAACTATGAGACAAAAACTGCAATATCACGCCCATTTCTCCAGCACTGCTCATGGCTACCATAGCCATATCAACAGCCGATCCCAGCTCCTGTTTCAAACATTCAGACTTTTCCTTGTAACTCAACAGTAACTCAACTTTTCTGTTCAATTCATCTGGAAAAAAGGGCTTGACGATATAATCACACCCCCCCGCTTCATATCCAGCCAATCGCTCCTCATTCGAAGCAACCGCTGAGACAAAAATCACAGGAACCTGCTCTGTTTGCGGCAACTGTTTCAGCTTTCTGCATACCTGATAACCATCCATCCCTGGCATCTGAATATCCAGTAAAATAATGTCTGGCACCTCAGAAGCCTCTAAAACCTTTAAAGCTATTTCCCCACTGCGCGCAGCTATAATGTTATAACTTTCTTTAAGTGCTGCAACAACAATATCAATATGCTCTGGCGAGTCTTCAACAATCAAAACTGTTGGTTTAATTTTATCAGTCATATTTTTTACGAAAATTTTAATAGTATCTGACGCTCCCTCATACTGTCAAGAGTCTTCAATGCCGTATCAAAGTCATAATTTTCTAACGCTTTTATAAGCTGTTTTTTATCATTGCCTTTTAAAATTGGCTTTAACTTATCGCCATATTGCTCAATAAAGTCAATGGCTCTGGTATTATATTGATTCACCAAACTCGAAAGTTCAGAAACAATTTCTGTTAACTCATTCGCATCAACTGGACTTTTATCTTCTGCCTTTTCATCTGTTTCAGGAAAGCTTAGCTCATCAATACTTTTAATGACGCGTTGCAAACTCTTATCAATCTTATCCAAACACACACCGACATCTTCACCTTGTTTGAACTCGCGTTCTAACTCTGCAGCTTCGATACGTAACTGATCTGCCCCTATAGTACCCGCCACACCTTTAAATGTATGAATCAGTCGTTTCGCCAACGCATCATTTTCATCATCCAAAGCTGACTGAAAATCAGACACAAACCCAATATAATTTGTAGAAAATTTTGTTAATAACTTTTGATAAAGCTTTTCATTAAGACTGGCTCTTCTCAAGCCCTCTTGGATATTAATATCCTCTATTGCGGGCATACCCTTTATCACCTCTACTGCCTTGTTAACAGTCACTACATCCCTGGTTTCCTTACTAGGTTTGATCCACTTGGCCATTATGTTGAACATTTCAGATATATTAATAGGTTTACTGATATAGTCATTCATACCAGCTTCAAGAACAGATTCTTTATCCCCAACCATGGCATTTGCAGTCATGGCTATAACGGGCAGATCAATAAATTTCTGCTGCTTACGAATTTTCTGGGTTGCAGTAAATCCATCCATTATGGGCATTTGCAAATCCATCAACACCCCATCAAAGGGTTGTTTATCTAACAGTTGCAAAGCCTCCAGCCCATTATTAGCGACTTGTACAGAAATATCAGCATCTGTCAGTATTTCTACCGCCAGCTCCTGATTAAATTCATTATCTTCAACCAACAAAATCGAAGCACCTTTTAAACTTGCTAAGGCTGTACCATTTTCATCAGACGTGTCCTTATAAGTGTAAGCGGAATGTACCTCACCTTCTAATACCAAGAAAACTGAATCTAATAGCGATGAAGGTGTTACTGGCTTAATTAAAACACCATTCAATTCAACATCACCAGCCTGACTTAACATTTCCTCGACCCCATAACTAGTTAACATAATGATCATAGGTGGAAACTCCGTATGCTGCTGAACATGGCGAACAACCTCCAATCCATCCTGCTCAGGCATTAACCAGTCTATCAATATCAAACGGTAAGAATTATTTATTGCTGCCTGTTCCGCCACCTCTTTAATAGCCTCTACACCTGAATGCAAAACGGTTACCTCAAATCCATAAGACTCTAGCATTTTCTGTAAAATCATACCGCTGCTGACATTGTCATCAACCACGAGTACTTTGATACCAGAAAAAACATCAAACAACATCGTGTCTGATTGCTCTATTTCAGGCTTAATACCTAACAAGGCAGTAAAGTAAAAAGTCGACCCCTCACCAGGTACACTTTCCAGCCAGACTTCGCCTCCCATTAACTCAACCAGTTGCTTGGAAATCGCCAGCCCTAATCCAGTACCGCCATATTTCCGGGTAATCGATGCATCCGCTTGCGAGAAAGGCTGAAAAAGTTGTTTTTGCTGTTCCAAATTAATACCTACCCCGGTATCACGTACTGAAAACTGTAGTTTCGTCTGAGTGTCATCTATCTCTAATACCTTTACTGCTAATATAATTTCACCCTGCTCAGTAAATTTAATCGCATTACCACCAAAATTAAGCATCACCTGCCCCAATCGCAAAGCATCACCTTGTAGGTTATTTGGGATACGCGGATCGACATCCAAAACAAACTCTAATTGTTTTTCTTCGGCTTTTAATCCCAGTAGATTAACCACATTGTCCAGCATCGTATCGCGTTGAAAATCTACTGTTTCTATTTGCAGTTGACCCGCCTCAATTTTCGAAAAATCCAGAATGTCATTAATAATGACTAATAATGTTTCTGCTGATCTTTGAACTTTTTCAATATAATTACGTTGCTTACTCGGCATTTCCATTTTCAAGCTCAAATGAGACAGTCCAATAATGGCATTCATTGGCGTACGAATTTCATGACTCATGATTGCCAAAAACTCTGACTTGGCAACATTGGCACTATTGGCCTGGTCTTTTGCAATAATTAAATTATGTTCTACTTCCTTTCTATGCAAGGCATTAACGATAATCCGTCCTGCTGTACTCAGCAGTTTCACTTCATTTTCCGTCCAGACATGTTCAGTTCCTCTTGAAGCAAAACCAACAAAACCAATCACTTTGTCTTTAAATATCATCGGCACATCAATCACTGCATGTATACCGAGTTGTTGTAACATTTCCTTTTCATGCAGCGCTTCATGAGGAAGCTCACCCACCGAATCAATCAGTACTGGTTTACCCAGAAGAAGACTTTTCATTGACCAGGGAATGAAGTCTATATCAAGCTGTTTGAAACCTTCTTTATCCAGATCAGCATCAACTTCGAACCAGGAATGACTCATATCAAAATGTCTGTTATTGTCATTCAATAAAAAAACAAAACCGGCATCAGCATCGATAAAATGGCTCAGTCGCTGCAAACTCAGTTCTATATTTTTATCAATCTGCTCAAATTCAATATTGATAAATCGTGCAGACAACTTAGAAACCAATTCTTCAAAACGTGCTTTATAATCCAAAGTTTCCTGAGCCTGCTTCACACGGGTAATATCCGTTGCCCAACCGGCCACAGAATACACCCTACTCTCAGTATCTCTTAAGGCATATTTAGTTGCCCAGTAATAACTGCGATCTTTCCCAGTTACCAATACCTCTTCAGTTTGTAAAGGTTCTTTTTGAGCGATGGCTAAACAATCATTCTTCATGAAAGTCTCTGCAATTTCCGCAGCAAACAATTCCTTGTCGGTATGTCCCAAAACCTGTTCCCTAGCCAAACCTGTTGCCTTTTCAAAAGCAGGGTTTGTATACAAATACTTTCCAGACAGGTCTTTCTCAAAAATAATAACAGGCGCAGTATCCAGCATATTATTAAGATGATTCTTACTCTCTCTGAGAGCCAATTCCGATTTTTCCAGTTTAGCAACACCAATTTCTGCTCGTTGCCTTTGTATATCAATATCCTGCATTAAGCTGTACGCTGCTTTGCGCGAGTTTTCCAGATTTTCATTCAACTGTAATAACTGCTCTGCACGAGCTTTTAGCTCCTTATCAAGCGCTTTTCTTTCAGTAATATCATTAATAATAGCTATCGCTTGCCATTCACCATTGATAGTGACTGACGATAAAGCCAATTCGATATTTAGCTCACTACCATCCTTGCGCCGGGCAAGCAATTCACGGTTTTTACCAACCTTAGATCCTTCTCCAGTCAATAAAAAATTTTTCATTCCCTTTTGTGATGCTTCCAGAGAATCCTCTGTTGCTAATAAGGTATGAGCATCCAGGCCAATAACTTCGTCAATATTCCAACCAAAAATACGCTCTGCGGCTGCATTCCAGAAGTTCACCAAGCTATCAGAGTCAATCATCACAATCGCGCTTTGTGCCGCACCAGCCATCTTACGAAACTTTTCTTCACTTTCCTGCAATGCCAACATTACTTTCTTTTCTTCAGTCAAATCCTGAATAATACCGGTAAAGACTCGTCGATTTTCTATATAAAATTCATTAACACCCAGCCTCATGGGGAATATACTTCCATCTTTACGCAAGCCTTCAACTTCACGCCCTATACCTATAATCCTCGCCTTCCCTGTTGACAGAAAATTGGCTAAATAGCCATCATGTTGATGACGAAAAGGCGGGGGCATCAACATTTTAATATTCTGCCCAATAACTTCTGTCGAGGCATAACCAAACAACTTTTCAGCGGCCAAATTAAATGATTCAACAATGCCTTTTTCATCTATCGTAATAATCGAATCTAACGCGCTCCCCATAATCATTCGCATATACGCCTCCTTGCGCAATAACTCAGTCTCTGATTTTTTATGGACTCGTTGTATCCCCAAAACAAACCAAATACACAAAAAGAATGCCACGGTTAAAACTATAAATATGGCATCTCTAGCCTGGTAATACATTTCCAGAACTTCACTTTCATCCATTTCAGCTACAAATCCCAGCCCCAACTTTTCATTCCAATGCCAGGCACCTAATACCGGCACACCTCGGTAATCGCGGTAAGCCGTATAACTCTCCCCTCTCCCACCCCCTATGTCAACATACCTGTCGCCTATAAAATTCAATTTTAGGAGACAGAAATGGCCAAATTTAGCCAAGAATTTAAAGTACAATCTGTAGAAAAAGCATTATCCAGAGATCCTGATCAGACA
>WTAG01000177.1 GCA_013139755.1 Methylomarinum sp.
TGCTTAACTGACCGCAAGTGGACTCGCCTTTAAGTAATACGGGTAAAACAGTGATTGACCCAGGTTTGTTGGTTTGCGGCGTTTTGTTGGCATCGAATAAATTAATCGCAATATTTAGGTTAAGCTGTGCAGCACGCTGAGTTAATAGTTGAGGGTCTGCTATGATTATTAGCTCGCAATCCTGTTTTTTTTGAGCAAGCTGGATGCATAGGTCTGGACCTATACCGGCTGGTTCACCTGCTGTTAGTGCTATACGGGGAATTGGGCGTGTTGTTTTCATTGAAATGGGCGGGTAGTTTTACTCTGAACGGGTATTTTATAGTGAACAGCTTCTATAGTACGTTTTATTAATATGAGACCTTTGCGCGATTCATATTTTCCTCCATAGTGGTGTTAAAAATAGATCAAAAATGCTCATTTACTTCGTGTAAACTCCGCTTTTTAATCTGTTTTTACCTTGCTCTGATGAAAAATCTATCTTGTGCAACGGTCTCAATATGAGTAATGAAGGTTTATGAAGAAAGGATATCTGGTTTCAGGTTTTTCGAAATGGATAACAGCTAACCCTTGGTGGGTCTTGTTATTGGTTATCATGACGGCATCTGGCGCGGGGCTTGGATTAAGTCAGCTAGGTTTTAAGAATAATTATCGTGTGTATTTTGGTGAAGATAACCCACAGTTAAAAGCATTTGATGCCATACAGGATATTTATAATAAGTCCGATTCGGTGATGTTCGTATTACAGCCAGGTGATGGCAATGTGTTTAGCGTAGCAACATTGCAGGCGATTGAGCAGTTAACAGAAAAGTCCTGGAAAATACCGTATTCAAGTCGAGTGGATTCGATCACTAATTTTCAGCATACCGAAGCAGAGGGTGATGATTTGCTGGTGGCTGATTTAGTGGTTGATCCTTTGCTTGGCGCGCAAGAAATGGAAAGAATCAAACAGATAGCATTACACGAACCTTTTTTGGTTAATCGGCTGGTGTCAAAGCAAGGGCATGTTGCAGGGGTTAATGTGACGATCCAAATGCCGGAAGATAGTCCGGTTGCGGCGATGGAAATAGCGGCACATGCTAGAGCGTTAGTCGCAGAAATAGAAGCTGCTTATCCGGGTATGAAGGTTTATTTAACCGGCATGGCAATGATGAATAATGCGTTTAGTGAATCAGCAATGAATGATAATAAACTGCTGGTTCCGTTGATGTATGGCATTGTTATATTGGCATTATTGCTAAGTTTAAAATCAATTACTGCAACGATTTCGGTGGTCTTATTGATTGTGTTTTCTGTGGTCTCTGCGTTGGGGCTTGCTGGTTGGTTAGGCTGGGCTTTAACGCCAACATCTGCAATATCACCCACTATTATCTTAACCATGTCAGTGGCAGATTGCGTGCACATTCTAGTCACACAGTTGCATAATATGCGAATAGGACATGAAAAGAAGCAAGCCATACAAGAGAGTTTAAGGGTTAATTTTCAGCCGGTTTTTTTAACTAGTTTGACTACGGCAATTGGTTTTTTAAGCATGAACTTTAGTGATGCACCGCCTTTCAGGGATTTAGGCAATATTGTGGCGATGGGGGTGATGATTGCATGGATATTTTCCATCACTTTTTTACCTGCAATGATGACAATTTTACCCGTCAAAGTTAAAGCAAAAGATGACCTGGATAACTCGGCAATGAAGCGATTATCGGATTGGGTTATATATTATCGCAAGCCCTTGCTTTGGGTTAATGGGCTAGTTGCGGTGGTGATGATAGCGTTTGCACCACAAAATCAGTTAAATGATGAATTTGTAAAATATTTTGATAAAAGTACTGAGTTTAGGCAGGGGACTGATTTCTTAAATAATAATATGGGTGGCTTTTATACCATTGAGTACTCAATCCATGCCAATGGAGAGGGCGCGGTTAATGAGCCTGAGTTCTTAAAGCAAGTACAAACATTAGTTGACTGGTCATTAAGCCAGTCTGAAGTTTTACATGTTAATACAGTGACCGATACTTTTAAGCGATTGAATAAGAATATGCACGGTGATAATCAGCAATGGTATCGCTTGCCTGAATTTCGTGAGTTAGCAGCGCAGTATTTATTGCTTTATGAAATGTCATTACCTTATGGTTTGGATTTAAATGATCAAATCAATATTGATAAGTCGGGTGTTCGTGTGATTGTGACCTTGGAGAGTATGAGTTCCAATCAGATGTTGGCAATTGAAGCGCGTATCCATCAATGGCTGGCAGTCAATATGACGAGGTATAAAGTAGAATTGGCAAGTCCGGTTTTAATGTTCTCTCATATTGGTAATCGCAATATTATTCGCATGGTTATTGGCTCTATTGTGGCTTTAATCTTGATTTCTTTTTTGTTAATGATTGCATTTAAATCAGTCAAGTTAGGGTTAATTAGTTTAATTCCAAACCTAGTACCCGCCGGGATTGCATTTGGTGTTTGGAGTTTGCTTGATGGTCAAATTGGACTGGGTTTATCGGTTGTTACAGGGATGACTTTGGGTATCGTGGTGGATGATACGGTGCACTTTATTAGTAAATACAGGCGTGCCAGAATTGAAAAGGGAATGAATGGCGAGGATGCTGTGCGTTATGCATTTTCTACGGTGGGCGTGGCATTATGGATTACTTCTGTGGTGTTAGTGAGTGGCTTTATGGTACTAAGTTTTTCTCATTTTACGATGAATGCAGATATGGGCTTGATGACAGCAATTACTATCGCTGTCGCTTTGTTTTTGGACTTGCTGTTTTTACCGCCTTTGTTGATGAGTCTGGATAAAAAAGGCCCTGTAAATAATCTCGAAAAATCAAGGGGTCAGCCAATAATGCCGCTACCAGTGGCGTATCAAGCACTTGAATAATAAGGATTTAGATGTAAATTAAAGTTAAGCTTTAACTGCTTATTGGATATAATTGAATTTCCTACAAAACAATAAAACCAATAAGCA
>WTAG01000152.1 GCA_013139755.1 Methylomarinum sp.
CTGCAAGCCATCATCCGATAAAATGATATTACAATCCGACTTATCCAATAACATTTGAGCCGCTTTAACGCGTTCAGGTCCAACAGCTATAGGACAAGATGCTCTTTGCGCCATTAATACGGCTTCGTCCCCAACCAACTCTGGGTTACTATTTTTATCCACCCATTGCGGCCACTGCTTGGAGTGACCACCATAGCCACGGCTAATAATGCCTGGCTTATAACCTTCTTCCTGAAGAAAACGCGCCATCCATACAATTAACGGTGTTTTTCCCGTACCACCAACAGTAATATTACCAACGATCACTACTGGTACTGGCATTTTAGTCTTTGTAAACACGCCTTTTTTGTATAAAAAAAGTCTAAACCGCATAGCATCATCATAAAGCATTGAAAAAGGCATCAATTCGCTTGAGATGTACATTTCTTTATACCAGGCATCTTGCAGCCAACGGGAAAATTTTTGTTTCATTTTACGTCACTCGTTACGCTTTTGGTGGCAAATGTAATCCGACTAAAACCTAAATGACTCGCAATATCCAGGGCAGTAACAACAGCCTGGTGCGGTGCTTTACCATCGGCACTAATAATAAAAGGGATTTTCCGAGAGTTACCTGCCGCTTGAATTAACGCACGTTTTAAGGTTTCATTCTTCTGATTAATCAGCTGATGAGGCAAACCATCATCACCCGAAATAAAGTAAAGTCCCTCTGCATTAATCGTTAATATGATCAACTTTTCAACCGCGTCAGTCTCTTCACCATGTGCTTCAGGTAAATTTATTTTTAATTCCGTCTGCCGATTAAATGTGGTCGTTACCATAAAGAAAATTAATAACAAAAAAACCACATCAATCATTGGTGTTAATGTTATTTCCAAAGGCGGCCTTTTTCTACGAGAAAAATTCATTAAGCAACCTCTCTTTCCCCATGCATTACATCAATCATTTTTAATGCCTCTTCTTCCATATTTAAAACATACTCATCAACTAAACGCTCAAAATAACGATGAAAGATCAAACTAGGAATCGCAACTGTTAACCCTGCCGCGGTAGTAATAAGCGCCTCTGAAATACCACCCGCTAGAATCCCAGGGTCGCCAACGCCATGTATCATAATCGCTGAAAATACTTTGATCATACCCACAACCGTCCCTAACAACCCCAGCAAAGGTGTTACTGAAGCAATAGTTCCCAATGAATTTAAAAACTGTTCTAATTCGTGAACCACTTGCCGACCTGTCTCCTCTATACTAGTCTTCATCATTTCACGACCATGATCTCGATTAACCAAACCCGACGCCAAAATTGCGCCCAATGGTGAACTTTGTTTTACCTGCCTAAGTGTCGGCTCATCCAGTTTATTTTGATTTATCAGCTGCCAAACATGAGGCACCAATTGAGGTGGAAGGATTTTTTTTCGCTGTAACGACCAAAATCGCTCTGCAATAATGGCCATTGCCCCAATAGAACAAAAGATGATTGGCAACATCAACCAGCCACCATTTTTTATTAACTCAAACACTTCACTGTTTCCTATAATTTTTAATTAAACTCATTTTAACCTAACGCTACTTTATTTTCTCGACCTACCCAAATATAAGCAATAATAAAGGCAATAAAACATGAGACTGCCGCTATGGAGTACACGAACAATGCCCCATATAAATCCCAAAAATAGCCGCTATACAAACTTCCTATCATTCCACCAAGACCAAAGCTCAAACTACTATAAAGCGCCTGCCCCTTCCCCTGATGATGCTCTCCAAAATACTTATGTACTAGATGAATAGCTACGACATGAGATGATCCAAAAGTTGCGGCATGCAACAATTGAGCAACTATCATTAACGGTAATGACTCCACAAAAAAAGCAATCATTACCCAGCGGCAAATACTTAAGAAAACACTGAGTAACAGAATATTACGCAAACTAGCCCAAGCTAATATTCTTTGCATAAAGATAAACAAAACCACTTCAGCGCATACACCTAACGCACACAAAAGACCAATAATAGTGGGCGTATAACTAAATTGATTCAGATAAATAGAATAAAAAACGTAATACGGGCCATGAGCTAATTGCAATAACAAATAAACCACAAAAAATGCAATAATTTCAGGCTTTCTAATAATCTGAAACACCCCATCAGCTTGACTTCTTTTAGCGGTAACATTCGCTTCCGGCGTCACCATACTAACCAGCCAAATCATCCCCAACATGCCGATAATTAACTCTGGAATGTAATCGATACTATATATATCAACCACTCTACCAATACCCAATACAGTCACAATAAAACCAACAGATCCCCATAACCTAATTTGACTGTAGCGATGAGGCTGTTTTTTTAAATGGAATAAAGTAGCCGCTTCAAATTGAGGTAATGCAGCGTTCCAAAAGAAACTAAAACCAACCGTTATCATTGCCACCCATAAATAACTGTCCTTATAAAAAAAACCAGCAAATATCAATGTGGCAAAAAATGATGATATCCGAATAATTCTTAAACTTTTACCAGTATGGTCAGCAATCCAGCCTGTAAGATTTGGAGCAAGAATTTTAGTCGCTACCATTAAAGCAGATAGCTCACCAATTTCAGCCGCATTAAATTTAATATGTGCTAAATAAAGACTCCAAAAGGGAAGAAAACCACCTAAAGCGGCAAAATAGAAAAAGTAAAAACCGGATAATCGCCAATAAGGAATGGACATAAGGTTGTGACGATAAGTGTTAAAAGTTGTTGTTAATACAGTGCCGAGATAATTTTAATCAGCCTACATTTTTAAGAAACAAACATAACGCAGGAAAAAACAAAGGGCTTTTACTTTGTTAATCCTGTGCTGTCATGTTAAGAGCAATTACTTTAAAAAAGGCAATCCTGCATCAACATCAATATTTTGCGCTCGATGACGCATCACATGATCCATAATAGTGATAGCCATCATTGCTTCTGCAATGGGTGTTGCTCTGATTCCCACACAAGGATCATGACGACCTTCAGTAACAACTTCTATAGCTTCTCCCCTGCAATTAATACTTTTTCCAGGAATACGTAAACTTGATGTCGGCTTTAACGCAATTCTTGCAACAATATCTTGTCCAGTTGAAATACCACCTAAAATACCGCCCGCATGATTACTTAAAAAGCCCTCTGGGGTAATTTCATCTCTAAATGCTGTTCCTTTACTCTCAATACAGTCAAAGCCATCGCCAATTTCCACACCTTTAACCGCATTAATACTCATTAAACTATGAGCAAGTTCAGCATCGATACGATCAAAAATAGGCTCACCCAAACCTGGAGGCACATTAGTTGCGATAACATCAATCTTTGCACCGATAGAGTTACCTTCTTTTCTAAGCGCATCCATATAGCTTTCCATTTCAGCAATTTTATTGGCATCAGGGCAGAAAAACGGATTGGTTTCAACAATACTTAAATCGATTTCTTCAACTTTAATAGGGCCTAATTGAGACAAATAACCTGTTATCTCAATATTAAATTTTAATTTTAAATATTTTTTAGCGATAGCACCTGCCGCAACACGCATTGCCGTTTCACGCGCAGAAGAACGCCCACCACCACGATAATCTCTAAAGCCGTATTTGTGTTGATAGGAATAATCTGCATGTCCGGGACGAAAAGTTTCAGCGATATTAGAATAATCTTTAGATCGTTGATCGGTATTTTCAATCATTAAACCGATCGGCGTACCCGTTGTTTTCCCTTCAAATACGCCTGAAAGAATTTTTACTTGATCAGCTTCTCTACGCTGAGTAGTATGCCTGGATGTTCCTGGCTTTCTTCTATCCAGATCCAACTGGATGTCCGCTTCAGTTAAAGGAATTCCCGGTGGGCAACCATCAACTGTGCAACCTAATGCAAGCCCATGACTCTCACCAAAAGTAGTAACGGTAAATAATTTTCCTATTGAATTGCCTGACATAGTTTAAATAAATTTTTTAAAGTGTTTGTGATATTGCTGAACCTGTTCAGCGGTTAATAGAAAAACCCCATCACCACCTCGTTCAAATTCAAGCCAATAAAAAGGGATTTCAGGGAACATTTGTTGCAGCGTTTCAGCACTGCTCCCAACTTCTATAATTAGAATTCCTTGTTCGGTTAAATAATCATTTGCATCAACTAAAATGCGTAAAACCAGATCCAAGCCTGTGACACCAGCAGTAAAACCCATTTCTGGCTCATTATGATATTCAGTGGGTAATTCTTTCCATTCTTGTATTGCTACATAAGGTGGATTACTGACAATAACATCGTATTTATTATCAGGCAGCGCGTTAAACAAGTCTGATTTATAAATCGTAAGCTGTTCTGATACATCATGTTTATCAATATTAATCTGAGCAACCGCTATTGCATCATCAGATAATTCAACCGCATCAACCCGTGCTTCAGGAAATGCATAGGCACAAGCAATTGCAATACACGCACTGCCCGTGCATAAATCTAAAACATTAAAAACCTGCTCTTCATCTACCCAAGGCTCAAACCGCTGCTCTATCAATTCAGCAATAGGCGATCGAGGCACCAGCACCCGCTCATCAACATAAAAAGACAATCCTGCAAAAATTGCTTCATTGGTTAAATAAGCCACTGGTTTGCGTTCTTTAATGCGACGCTCCAACAAATGCATGACCTTGCGACGCTCATCAAGTGTTAACACGGCACCTAAATAACAATCATCAAGATGATAAGGTTGATAAAGTGCATGCATTACCAATGCCGCTGATTCGTGCAGTGATGTCGCGATACCATGACCTAAAAACACCTTATTTTCAGCAAACTGACTAGCACCCCACCGAATATAGTCTCTAATGCTCTTTAGTGTTGTGATAATATCAGTTTCAGTAACTGGCTCTGCACTCATCTAATTTTTACTTACCGTATTAAGAAGTTGACAATTTTAAACTAAAATCTGTTTGTGGATGACAAAATATACGTCGCTATACCATCCAAAAAGACATAACTGATTAAAAAATCACCAAAGAAACCAAGGGTACTGTATAAATTCTGCTTATGACAGCTTCAAACAACAATCACACAGCTGCTAATTTAGCAAAAAACCGTTTATATCATGATTGCTATAAATTTATGCAATCAGACAAGCTTGCTTTACCTACTATACCTGATGTTTCTTTTAAAATTAGACGTGCCATTAACGACGATAATGCCAATAACAGCAAAATTGCCCGTGTGGTTCAGATAGACCCATCAATCACCGCTCGCTTAATTCAAATATCAAATAGTCCTCTTTACCGAGGACGCAGAAAAATAGAAAGTTGCCCAGAAGCCTTAACTCGCCTGGGATTAAGAGCCTCACAAGATATTATTACAGCATTCTCAATGAAAGCAGTATTTAATGCTAAATCCCCGATTATTAGAAAAAAGATGCAAGAACTTTGGGCTCATAGTAGTAATGTTGCTTCTATTAGTGCTGTTTTTGCGCATAAAACACCGGGCTTTGACCCCGACAGAGCCATGCTCGCCGGATTAATTCACGACATTGGTATCGTTCCTATTTTGACTTATGCCGATAAACAACCCGAAATTTTAGAAAACCCTAAAGATTTAGTTGAAACAGTTAAAAAACTACGTGCAGATATCGGTGTACAAATCATACGAAAATGGGATTTTCCTTCTGACTTTGAAGATGTCATTATCAACGCAGAAAACTGGCGTAGAACAGGGAGCGATAAACCCGATTACACTGACATAGTGATGATTGCTCAACTCCATAGCTTTATTGGTAAAGTAGATATTAAAAAAATGCCAAAAATAGATGAGCTACCTGCTTATAAAAAACTGGTTGCAGGCCATATGGATGCAGATCTAAGCATTAACATACTTGACCAGGCAAAAGATGAAATTGCACAAATAAAAAAAATGCTAAGCTAAATCCAATGGATATTAAGCAATCGCAATCGCCCAAAAATCTCGCCACATTAGCTAGCCAAAAAACCAACACATTAAGATTAAAGCTAAACCAACAAATTGAAGTTAAAATCATCAGCTCTAAAAATGACAAGCGCTCAATAGAGATAAAACTTCCTCAATCCGACAAATCAATTCAGCTACAAAGCAATGTACCTCTATCAGCAAAAAACGGACAAACACTTGAGCTGATAGTTACAAAACTAACAATTCCAATCGAATTTAAAGTTTTAAGCAACGAAGGCGAAGCAAAAAACATCACTCTCAAGCAATTAATATTACCTACAGAAATACAAAAAAATATCACTCAATCAAAACCATCGGCATTAGAGATGCCGTTTACAAATAAAGCGCAAGCATCTAATCTGGAAACTAGCAATACTAAACCGCCTTTAAACACCCTAAGCCCACAACAAACAATTCTTAACGCAACTAAACTTGCGATACCTGCTCAAGAATCCCCTACAGTGTTGCTAAACCAAATCATCTCTTACTTACCTCAGTTAAATCAAAATAAAACCGTTCCTGATACCTTAAAACTATTAGCCCAAGAAATTTTAAACAATCTTCCCGATAAAAAAAGTCTACATAACCCTCAACAATTAAAAAAAATAATCGCTAATTCCGGGACATTCATGGAGGCAAAATTAGCACAAAGCCTCACCAGAGGCAGCCAAAACTTTCAAACCGACTTTAAAAGCCAACTTTTAAAGCTCCACCAAGCACTTAATAAAGAGTTAAATGTAAATCAAAACCCAGCAACAAGTTCAGACACCATTCAGCTGCTAAAGGAAATGCAACAAAAAACGGAAAGTACCTTAGCTAAAATAATTTTAAACCAATTAACATCATTACCTAAAGAAGATGGAATGAAACAAGTCTGGGTAACAGACCTACCCTTCTTAAACAAAGATTTTCCAGAATCCGTTAGAGTTGAAATCAATCGTAAAGAAAAAAGCAATAACAATGAAGATGATGAAAATTGGTCGGTAAATATAACCATTACTCCACCTGAATTAGCTACTATTCATTGTAAAATTTCTTACTATGACAAAACCATAAACACGCGTTTTTGGAGTGATGAACAGCAGGTTGTAATGATAATAAACAAACAACTGGAACACTTGAAAAAACAATTTGAAAGCGTGGGTATAAATCCAGGACATATGTCCGCACATACTGGCACACCAAAAACGGAATCTCAGCAGCAAATTATGAACCAGAGTTTATTTGACCAAGAGGTCTAAGAGCACAACCCAAGCATAGAGCTGACTTCAGCCAGTCCTACATTTATCCGCTGAGACACCGCTAATCAATAGTTTCAATCCAGCGACAACGATCATTCACAATATCCGCAGTAGATATACTCCCTATTCCTTTAGCAATTAAAGCCACAACACGATCATCAGTATCATAGCCAATATGAGCATCCATTGGGTTTGCAAACTTACCTAAGCCAAAAACATCATAAACATGAGCCACATTAATATTCACATTAGTGACATCAATACATAACCTAGAATCAAGATACTTCTCAACGAACCCAGGTGGAATAGCGTAACTTAATAAATCATTAGGATCACTAAATGCAATGATTGGTGTTTTAGCCAACATCCGCTCAGAATAGTTTTCACCACCCGCGTTACAATACGCCTGTTTTTGATTACTCACTTGAGGTGGCTTTCTGCCCAATTGCAACATTGGCAGTTGATTAGACATCATGTAAATAGGGATAACCTTTTCCTTTAATGCCTTATTAACGTCTATTTTGATATTATTCTCTGTACTACCTAATTCAGATGCAATACGCTGCATACCATCAATTGTAATCCGACTACCTAGACTATGCGATACAAAAGCATATTGATCATTATTAATCGACGCTACTTCAGGTGTCTTGCATGCCGCTTTGGTTTCTGTCGGTAAATCTTCCCAATTTCCATGCGTCATCCAGCAAAACGATTGAGCAAAAGACAAAAGAATATCCTCCCTACTTTCACCCAAATAAATAATAGGATCTGGCCCAGTATCATTAGAAAAATGCTTCATTAAATCATTAACTTCTGCTCTTCTAAACGAATACTCACCCGAATTATCATAAGCAAGTACTTGTTTTTCTTTCGCGGTAATATCTGACCAAGTTAACTCATAAAACATTAGCTCTTGCGTTCTATCGGCACTTAAATAGCGATTAATACGCAAATTACCCAGTTCTTTATCAGGGTATTTTTGATCAGATAATTTAATATTTTTATGTGCTTTAGCAGTTACTGATAAATTTAATGATTTAGCCAATTTCTCAAAAAACTGTGTCGAATACCCTGGCTTATGATCCCCTACCCCATGAACCATTAACACCTTCATCTTACCTTTGGTATGATCCAAATGTGGCTTTAACCCTGTAAACCCTTCCCCCCACACCTCACACAAACGGGTATCTTCAGCTTCTTGTTTTTCAATAATCGCTTCAGTAATACCTCTTCCGAAGCTAGAGCAACCAGAAAGTACAATACATGCAGTGCTAATCAATAGCAGTCTATTTATCTTCATAATCATATTTTAAATTACCAATATATTAGAACCAAAAAACACACTATAAAAAGACTGGGACAGAGTGTGGAAACTAAAACTTGGGGTAAAAAAGAACAAGCTCTGTAAACTAACAAAACATCATGTTTTCATATTAACATCTTCAATAAATCTGTTCACTTATTTAAGCTAAAAACAACTCACTGATTACGCTTATCATTTAATCGAAATCAACAACTTGCTTCATTTATAAAACAGAACAGCTAAGGAGCCTACACAAAATGACTTCGACAACTAGCTTGCCTTTTTATCCCCATTCCACGTTACAGCAACAGCTGTGTAACCTGCTGTAGTCGCAACCAGCTCATGTTTCAAGCGACACCTGCACACCCATGTACTTCGCGTCCGTTGCTAAACTTATTAAGTGCGAGTTCCCAAGTAAAAATACAGCTGTATGAATACAAAGTAAATCTTAGAAAAATAATTTAGTAAAAGTGGCTTTCACTTGTATAATCCTCTTTTTGACTACAGCTAGTCATAACGTACAAATTAACAAGAGAAATAAAATTTATGGCACTTCATTGTGGAATTGTTGGTTTACCAAATGTTGGCAAATCAACACTGTTTAATGCATTAACAAAAGCAACTATCGCTGCGGAAAACTACCCTTTTTGCACGATTGATCCCAATGTTGGTGTTGTTCCAGTGCCAGACCCTAGAATGGACAAGTTGGCAGAAATTGTTAACCCAGAACGTATCTTACCCACTACGATTGAATTTGTTGATATTGCAGGTTTAGTTGCTGGTGCATCAAATGGTGAAGGTTTAGGCAATCAGTTTTTAGGTAATATTAGAGAAACTGATGCCATCATTCATGTTGTTCGCTGCTTTGAAGATGATAATGTCATACACGTAGAAGGTAAAGTTGATCCTTTAAGCGATATTGAAGTGATTAATACCGAGTTAGCTTTAGCAGATATGGCATCTGTCGAAAAATCTTTATTAAAAGCAACAAAAGCAGCTCGAACAGGAAATAAAGATGAACAGGCAAAAAAGCAAACCCTAGAAAAAGTATTTGATCATTTAGATAAAGGTTTGGCTGTACGCTCATTAGATTTAACAGAGGACGAAATTAAGCTAATTAAAGAGCTATGTTTAATTACCCTAAAACCAGCATTATATATTGCCAATGTTCAAGATGATGGGTTTGAAGACAACCCGTTGCTAGATAAAGTAAAAGAATTTGCTGCAACTGAAAAAGCCAATGTTGTTGCTGTTTGTGCAGCGATAGAAGCAGAAATAATTCAGCTAGATGAAGATGAAAAACAAGAGTTCTTAGATGACTTAGGGCTTGAAGAACCTGGCCTAAACAGAGTTGTAAGAGCAGCATATTCTTTACTTAACTTATCAACTTACTTTACTGCCGGTGTAAAAGAAGTAAGAGCATGGACGATTCCGGTCAATGCAACAGCTCCTCAAGCAGCTGGTGTAATTCATACCGATTTTGAAAAAGGCTTTATTCGAGCGGAAGTAACAGCTTATCAGGATTTTATTGATAATAAGGGTGAACAAGGTGCCAAAGATGCTGGTAAATGGCGTCTTGAAGGAAAAGAATATAATGTGCAAGATGGTGATGTTGTACATTTTAGATTTAATGTTTGACAGTAAGCGATTTGAAATATATAATTTCCGGACTTTGTTAAGAGCTGTTGAGAAATAGCTCTTTCGATATGGCGATATAGCTCAGTCCGGTTAGAGCGCGGGATTCATAACCCCGAGGTCCCAGGTTCGATCCACGGTATCGCCACCATTAAATCAATAAGTTAGCGAGTTTTTAGTCTAGTTACATTATCGGGTGCAACCGATTTTGCAGCGATTCCTTCAAGGCTATTAGCGTAATCACTAAGGTGTTCAGGTGCTAAATGGGCATAACGTTGCACCATTTCGTAACTACTCCATCCACCAAGTTCTTG
>WTAG01000430.1 GCA_013139755.1 Methylomarinum sp.
AATAATCAACGCATTCCATAACGGTAAAGAGAGCCATGTTGATGATGAAGTATTGTGGCGAATGGATGGCAGTTGTTTTCCGGTGGAATATCGTTCTATTCCGATACTCAGTGCAGGGAAAGCAATCGGTTCAGTAGTCAGTTTTTCTGATATTACAGCGCGTTTAGACGCTGAGGAGAAGGAGCAGGACAGATTTAACAAATTAATCCGCTATAAGAATGCAATGGCTGAGATTGTAAGGTTCAGCGAAACGATTGCGAAAGGAGTCGGTATTGAATCAATACAAAAAAGAATACTAAAAACCTTAGCAATAGCACTTGATGTGGCCAGAACCAGTATCTGGTTCTATTCTGATGATCATAACAGTATTGTTTTGAGCAATCTTTTTAAAAAATCTGAGGATGCTTATGAAAGTGGACGGGTATTGAATTCAAAAGACTATCCTAATTATTTTTCAGCTCTTGCTGAAGATACTATTATCGCTGCAGATGATGCGATGATTGATCCTCACACTTGTGAATTCAAGGATAGCTATCTCAAGTCTCTCGGTATTACCTCAATGATCCATGTGCCGATCAGGATTAAAGGGAGAACTGTCGGTGCCATCTGTATTGAACATACTGGCAAAATGCGCCAATGGGATTTATATGAACAGGAGTTCACAACATCAGTATCAATTTCTCTGGCACTGGTCATAGAATCTAATGAACGAACCAAGAGCGAGGCCCGTCATAAAATGGTACTGGAAACCATGATAGATGGGCTTATCACGATCAATAAAGCGGGAATGATAGAGTCATTCAATCCGGCCGCCGAGGAGATTTTCGGTTATTCAGCAGAAGAAGTTATTGGCAAAGATATTATCCTTTTGATGCCTGAGTCCTATCGTAGTGGACACCATCAATCTTTAGATCGCCATAACAAGACCGGAGAAGTTCATATTTTGGGCAAGACCGGCATTGAAGTAGAGGGGCTCCGCAAAAATGGCAGCATCTTTCCTATCGCCATCTCTATCAGTGAGATGTTCATCGGCGGCCAGCACCATTACAGCGGGGTGATGAGGGATATCACTGAAAGAAAAGTCCTGGAGCATGAACGGGAGCGGGCTACAGAGGAGCTGACTCAGTTAATTGATACAGCCAATGCGCCTATCTTTGGTATTGATACTCAAGGCCGGGTCAATGAGTGGAATCAACAGGCAGCCAAGATTTCCGGTTACAGTAAAGCTGAAGTCGTAGGCCAGGACTTGGTTAAAGGCTTTATTACTGAGGAATATAAAAAGCCGGTTAAGGATATTCTTGATGATGCATTGCAGGGAAAAGAAACCGCTAACTATGAATTTCCTCTTTATACTAAGGATGGAAATCGCATTGATATCTTGCTTAATGCTACGACCCGACGTGATACCTTGGGTAATATTACCGGTGTCATTGGCGTGGGTCAGGATATCACCGAACTCAGGATAAAAGAGCACGCCCTGAATCAGGCACAAAAAATGGAGGCTGTTGGCCAGTTGACAGGTGGAATTGCCCATGATTTTAATAATCTGTTGAGTATCATTAGCGGCAATCTGAGTTTTCTGCAACAGGACATTGGCAGTACCACTGTTGAAATTAACGAACTTTTCGAAGATGCTATGTCGGCTGTCAACGACGGTGCTGAGCTGACTCAACGCCTACTTGCCTTTTCCAGTAGTCGAACACTACAGCCAGAAAATAAGAACGTTAATTATGTAATTCAAAAGTTTGCACGTTTTCTAAAGCGGACATTAGGGGAAAAGATAGAACTGATAATTGATTTGCCAATCGAAAGCTTATTTATCAGTGTCGATCCATCGCAACTGGATAATGCCCTGTTGAATCTGTCGATCAATGCCCGCGATGCCATGCCGCAAGGGGGAATAATCACTATTGCAGCAGCACGCTATCATTTTACCGATACCGATACCGATACCGATGATAACTATGAATTATCTCTTTCTGTGGGTGATTATATTCTAATCTCAGTTGTCGATACAGGGTCGGGCATCAATTCTGATGACCTGGAACATGTTTTTGAACCTTTTTTTACCACCAAAGAACTGGGTAAAGGCAGTGGACTGGGCTTGAGTATGGTTTATGGTTTTACACGGCAATCCAGAGGTGGTTGTCATATCAGAAGTACACTTGGCAAAGGCACCACGGTTTCGATGTTTTTCCCTGAAGTAGATGCAGTCAGGGATATTGATAAAAAAACAAAAGAGCATGAATATCTCTCAATGTACGGTTCCGAAGTGATACTGGTAGTAGAGGATGAACCTCGGGTAAGGAAGGTGGTCTTACGTGATTTAAAAAAACTGGGTTACAAAACTCTGGAGGCTGATAATGCTGAGTTAGCGATAACAATTATCAAATCAGGAGCGCATATTGACCTGTTGTTTAGTGATGTTCTTATGCCAGGAACAATGGATGGTTATATGCTAGCTAAATGGACGAAGGAACATTATCCATATATTAAGGTTGTCTTGACTTCTGGTTATAGCAAGGGAAAATCAGACTTGTCTGAAGATAGGATTCGTCTATTTCCTTTAATAAGAAAGCCCTACACCATCGATAAGCTTGCAAAGCTAATAAGAGCAGCACTCACAGAGTGAACATGAGGATAGATAATGACTATATTTAATAATCGCGTACTTATTGTGGATGATGATCAGAGGATATGTCGTATCATCAAACGTGTCGCTGATGAACTGGGGGTGGAATCTTGTGTAATAGAGAACCCGGAACTTTTCGAATCAACTTATCTTGACTACAAACCGAATGTAATCCTTTTGGATTTAAAAATGCCAAAACTTGATGGTGTTGAATTACTTCGTAAACTTGCTGAGCAATCTTCCAAAGCAGCCATTATTTTAGCCAGTGGTATGGATAAAAGTGTACTTCAGACCACAAAAGACCTTGGAGAATCTCTTGGGCTGAATATGGTGGGTTTTTTAAATAAACCGATTGAAATTGAGAGTGTAAAGAAAATACTAGGACAACAATTTGAGCCGTTAGAAGAACGAAAAGTTAGTACTTTGAGCTTAACTGAAAACGAACTGTCACAAGCTATTTCGCAAAATGAAATTGTCGTTTATTATCAACCACAGGTTAATCTTGCAACAGGAAAATTAATTGGGGCTGAGGCGCTGGTTCGCTGGCAGCACCCTGAGCATGGTTTGATTTTCCCCGATTCTTTTATTCCAATGGCAGAAAAAAATAAGGCCCTGATTACTTCGCTGACCTATGAGGTAATGAAAACCGTCTTTCAAGACGATTTGTTACGCAAGAAACAGGGGCTTGAGCTAAATCTCTCGATTAATTTGTCTGCAAACTTATTAAGTGATCTGAGTCTACCTGATAAGGTTGAAGAATTAGTAAAGACTTATGGTTTCAACCTAAATCAACTGCTGCTGGAAGTTACCGAAAGTGGGGCAATGGAAGATCCTACCTTGACCATGGATATTTTATCGCGATTACGACTTAAAAATATTAAATTATCGATTGATGATTTTGGTACAGGTTTCTCTTCACTAGTACAACTCTATCGCATGCCTTTTAATGAGATTAAAGTAGATAAATCTTTTGTCATGAAGGCAATGATCGATAAAGAAGCTGCAGAAATTGCTCGTATAACGATAGACTTGGGGCATAGCCTTGGACTTGAAGTGGTTGCCGAAGGAATTGAGGATCAGGAAACCTACAATTGGTTAAAAGAACTGGGTTGTGACATTGGGCAAGGTTATTTTATAAGTAAGCCTGTTAATGATGTTCAATTCTCAGAATGGATACATCAATATAATAATTCTTCGGCCAATCAATTGGTCAATTAACCAAGACATTCATAACAAGCAGTTACAAAAGTTCACTAAATTTAACCTATTGCTCAATATTTGGTTACTTTCATTCTCTATAGTTGTTGATAACGACTAAAAGAATTTTATAGTCATTTATTAAAGAAAAAGTGTTAATTTTGGAGGGCATGTTATGAAACAGTTGTATGTACCTTATTATGCAGAGCATCTAACAAAAAAACTATCATTTGTTCTAAGTGGGACAGTGCCAGATCTGGAAGAAAAACAGCTTTATGGGGTTTTACTTGCATCTGCATATTCGACACATAATGATTCAGTGATTGAAAACACTAAAAATATAGCAAAAGATTTTGTTGATGAATCGACAATCAATGCCGCTTTATCTGCTGCAGTATTGGCTAGAGTGAAGTTTGAACATAAAGGTTTACCTAGTTTAGAATCAGAAATAAAAATTGATAGTCTTGATGAAGATGACCTTCAAGCGATTGATGTTACAACCGAACAAGCCTCCGCATGTATCAAAAATCAGAAGGATGATACAGATTTTCAACTTTTCTTGTTAGCTGCGTCGTTTATTAACAATTTTGATAATTATTTAGAAATGCTAGTTCAGCAAAATTTAGTTAGCAAGAATGCCATAAATACTGTCGTACAAATAGCTGCACTGATACAGTCAATCGCTGAAATGCCAGGTGAAGCATCTTGACTCTGTCTCAGGGTTTTATGTAATACAGTTATTTTAACCCGTGTTTTTAAAGGGCTTAGTAATGAAGCAACCGAGTTAGTTTGTCTGATATTTCAGTTAGTAAAAAGTGACTCGCAAAGAACATTTTTTTACAACATAAATCAAATTTAACCATAGGAAATTCTGATGAAGCCAATCAGAAAATATTATCCCGAGACAGGGAATGGCTGGCAATCGATAGACCTGGAAATTATGCTGCGTATCTACTGGGTTGCGATATTGGACAAGGTTACTTTATAAGTAAACCGATGAATGGCGTTCAATTCTCAGAATGGATAAATAAATATAATAAGTCTTCGAGTAATCATGTCGAGTCATTAACAAACAATACATAATAAATCATTACAAAACTTCACAATTTCTCACCATAGTTAACCCATTGATCAACAATCGGTTGCTTTCGTTCTCTATACTTATTCAAAAAAAATATAAGATTTTGCAATCAGTTTTTTGCAAGATACTGTGAATTATGGAGAACATGTGATGAAACGCTTAAATGTACCTCACTATGCAGACAACCTGAAAGAAAGATTGTTATCTTTTTTTAGTAGGACGAAGTCAGATCAGGAAGAAAGACAACTTTATGGGGTTTTGCTTGCATCTGCATACTCGACACGTAATGAATCAGTTATTAGTAACATTGTATATATCGCAAGAGATTATGTTGATGTATCGACAATCAATGCGGCTAAATCTGCTGCTGCATTGGCTGAAATAAAATTAGACTATAAAGGTTTACCCCGTCTGGAATCAGATATTTATATTTATAGTCATAACGAAGGATATGTTCAAGCGTTTGATGTCCCAACCACACCGGCTGAAATCAAGGAAAATCAGAAGGATGATATGAATTTTCAACTTTTTTTATTGGCTGCTTCGTTTATTACTGATTTTGATAACTATCTAAAAATGCTAAAGCAGCAAAAATCAGGTAGCACGTATGCCTTAAATACAGTCATACCGATAGCTGCAATTATTCAGACTATAGCTGAAATAACTTAGGAAGTAAGGATTTAATAATGGGGCAACAGCGTTTTTCTGATACGGCATTAAGCCAAAAGAGCAAAGTGATTCGCCAAGAACAATTTTTAAAAAAAATGGATCAAATCATACCTTGGGAAATTCTGATGAAACCAATCAGAAAGCATTATCCCGAGACAGGGAATGGCTGGCAAGCGATAGACCTTGAAATCATGCTGCGTATCTACTTCATGCAGCAATGGTATGGGCTAAGTGACCCGGCGATGAAAGACAGCCTATATGAAATTGAAGCCATGCGCCAGTTTGCAGGCATCGGTCTAGACGATATACCGGATAAAATCACGCTTCTAAATTTTCGTTATTTGCTGGAAAGGCATAGTTTGAATACGGCTGATGAGCTGCTGTTTGACAAGCCAAGTGAAGGTGAATAGTTGATGCGACAATTATCAACGTCCATATCTCGACTAAAAACCAAGATGGGGAAAGGGGTCTTGTTAAGCTATAAAAGAAATTTTCGCACGATATTTTGAATTCTTTGAAAATGAATGAGGGCTTACATTTAGCAGAAACTAGACTCACTGTTGAAAATTCACTCAAAATATTGGTAATTTCATTCACTGTATAATGTTAGCCTAACTGGCTCCTCTTGGCTGTTTTGAGCCAGTAAATATTCGAGACCTTGCTGTCAGTGCAATTCAAAACTAATTTATGAATGTGTCCTATCAAGTTCGAGCCAATACACTTAAAGCTATCATACTTGCTAAACCCCGAAATAGTGCAATAGAAAATGAGGAAAAGTTATGAATAGCATTGATACATCTATCGCTCTCATTACCTCAGAAAGTGGTAACGTTTTTGAAGATTTGGGGTTTAATTCACAAGAAGCTGCCAAGTTAAAAATTAAAGCTCAACTTATGAGTCAAATAAGTGAATGGATAAAAGAAAAACAACTAAAACAAGAGGATGCCTCACATTTATTGCATGTTACACGTCCACGCGTGTCTGATATTATGAGAGGAAAGTCAGGGAAATTTACCATTGATGCTTTAATTTATATGCTTGAACATACTGGTAAGCATGTCACTGTTCATGTTAGTTGAGACAGGAAAATAAGGTCAGGTCTTGCCTTGTGCAATTAATTTCACACTCCATCAATTTTCTTAGCCTCGTAACAAGAACAGAAACAGAGGGTTTATACCATTCACTACGCAGAGCATAGCAAGATGCATTCTCACGCAGGAGCGATGGGAACGATAAAAACCAATCACCATTCAACGGCTCTGTGCCTTAAAGAGTAGATTTTCAAAACTTATCGAACTCTACTCTTATAGCTACATTCCAAATCTATTTTCTTATTACTTCCTATCATCTGCTGTCATTAATCGCACGGCTAAATCATGATCAGAATAGGTTTCTAAGGCATGCCCCACTTTCCGGCAAGAACCACAACCATTACGAGCGTAATGTGCGCTGAATTCATCAAGAAAAACCATTATTGAATGGTCTATTAAATAACCTTGAGAGAAATCAAAGATGATGTTCTTACCAGGTTCTATATTATCGACGGCTCTTTTGAGTGGCAAGAAATTAGAAAATAAGACGGAGCCAATAATTGTTACCGTCACACGATCGCCTTGTTCTTTAATTGTAAAATGAATTTTAAACATATTGTTCAGCCATACGCCACGTGACAAATGAAGTAATAACTTTACAAATACGCCAAAAAACACACCTACCAATAAATTAGTGGCTAACACCGCTAAAATAGTGACCACAAATAAAAATAGCTGATCTTTCCCTATTGCTAAAACATCTCTAAATACCTTTGGTGTTGCGCGACGGTAGCCAACAAAAACCAGTAAAGCGGCTAAAGAGGCATGCGGGATATTGTGAATAAAGTGCGGAAATAAAACCACAAACAGCAACAATATCAAGCCATGAAAGAAATTAGCCCAACCTGTTTGTGCGCCACCTTCTACATTGGCAGAGCTGCGCACGAACTCGGCAATCATGGGCAAACCGCCTAAAAAGCCGGAAATTACATTGCCTAAGCCAACAGCAGATAAATCACGATCTAAATCAGTCGGTCTTTTATGGGGATCTATTTTTTCGGCAGCCGTAGCACTCAATAAGCTTTCAAGGCTAGCGACCATACAAATAGTAATCGTTGCCACCCAAAATTCAATAGTCAGAATCTTTGAAAAATCGGGCAGGTAAAAGTATTCAGTAAAATCAGTAGGAATCTCCACTAAAAAAGGGGGAGAGATTAAATGCTCATGTAAAGCGGCTTGCCCAAAATGATAATGGTCATGCTGAATACCAAAAAATTGTGCTAAGCCCATTCCTAATAATAAGACGATCAGAGGTGCGGGTATTTTACCTATCTTGCTTTGTTTTAAAAGAGGCCAGAAAAGTAAAATAGCAAAAGAGATTAAGCCTATGGTTGCAATTTCAGGGGTGGAATTTAATAGGCTGTTTGGAATTTGTGCGATTGATGAAAAAAGACTACCTGGTTCGGAGGTTGCGCCTAACATCACATGGACTTGTCTGGCCATAATACTAATACCCATGGCTGCTAACATTCCGTGTACCACAGGCGTGGGGAAAAAAGCACTCAAACTCCCCATCTTAAAGCGCCCCATAATCACTTGAAATAAGCCTGTAATCATAACGGCGGCTAAGGTATAACGATAACCTGACATTATATCGCCATCGCTGAGTGATTCCACAGCAGCCAGCATAACGACAATCAATCCTCCCGCGGGGCCATTAATGACTATATAAGAACCATTAAGGCGTGAAACTAATAAGCCACCCACAACAGCCGTAATAATCCCTGCTGAAGGCGGAAAACCAGAACCTATAGCAATACCTAAAGATAAAGGTAAGGCAATAAGAAAAACAAAAAAACCCGCCAGTAAATCACTGTGCCAATTTTCTTTTAGACCGTCGATTCCTTCCTTGGGAAGTGTAGAATGTTTGTTCATGATGAGTTAATTTGATGGATAATCCCCAATTTTAACAATTTAACCCTATAAAATCAGATCATTCTTTGTTTTTGTCATAGTTTTGTCATAAAAAACGTGTATGACTTATTTGTATTTCCCAAGTCAACAGAACAGATACGTTAATTCATTATAAAAGCAAAAGAAAAAACAAGTAACCCGTATGAAGCTTGCGTAATACGAGGAATCGACGGTGTAGTACTACTTGCTGTTGAGTGGGGTACTGATTTTAAAGCAGGAAAACAAGTTAAGCTAGGTGGGATGATTGGAAAATCATAAAGCCTTGTAGAGACAGCTTGTTATCCTTCTCTATTGAGAGGGGTAACACAAAAAGCATTCCTCTTTATCGGCTGTTTTAAAGGCTAATTATCATATATAACTTCTCATTTGAAATATGAAAGTTAAAATCGTAAATCAGCCTTAACAAACAGACTAGGCTCAACATCCGTCGCTTGTATATCCACTGTAGAGCCCCGAAACTCCCGGTGTTTTCCCAATAAATTCTGTCCAATAACCGAAAGCTCAACTGATTCATGGGCCTGCCAGGCAACTCGTAAGTCTATTGTTACATAAGAATCAACAGCCTCTTTACTTGTCCCTGTCCTTACCATATCCACATAACGCACTGCTGTATCAAATTGCCAGTTTTCAAAGACTTGCCAATTTGACCTTGCTGTAAATTGATGATGCGGCGTATCACCTTCATCCAGTTCTTCTGTCGTATCAGTACTCTTTGCTGAATAATGCAACTGCATTTGAGTAAAGGAATACCCACCATGTAAACGCCAGTTTTCATTAACCATCCAATTAGTTGCTATCTCCAGACCATAAACCTCGCCTTTTAATTCGTTAGCTAAAACTAAAGGAATAATACTAGGTGTTCCTGGTATTATTGAGCCTCTCTCAATGGTACGAAGATTATCATAATCATTATAAAAAAGACTAAGATCAAAACTATAATCTTTATCTAGAAAACGATAGCCAATTTCATAAGCAATCAACTCTTCTGCATCCATATCACGACTACCTACAATATTCAGCCCCAGTGTTGGTGCAACAAGCGTACGTTGCAGGTCAACATCTTGTTCTATTCGACTGGGAATTCTAACAGCACGAGAAACTGATCCCCATAAACTCTGTTTATCAAAAGGTTTCCATAGTAAACGGGCGCTGGGTTGATATTCAAATCCGGTATAACTGTTATGTTCTACTTTGGAACCCAGGGTTAATATTAATTGCTTATCAATCAGACTAATCTCATCCTGTACAAAAGCACTATATATCCGGTCTGAACGATTCTGAGGAGATAGTTTCATTACTGTCCCTGCATCAGTTTCATCTCCTATATAACGAAAACCCAGACCCCAGATTATTTCTTGCTGCCATAACGCTTGTAAGCGATGCTGAAAATCAACATCTACCGTATCGCGTTTATCTGTCACATAAAAATGTTCACGCTCTGTATGATCATAATAGGTCTGAAAACTTAAATCTGAATCGTCGCCAAGATCTCTTTGCCAACGAAATAAAACATTAGCGCCGAAAACATCCGTTTTACTTGCAAACGTACCAAAAGGTGGTGTGTTGACATTTGAGGTGGCTCGCTCCCCTTCTTCACCCAGATAAACATCACTTTGCAAGGTCAGTTTATCTTGCATGTCTGGCTCACTATCTATTCTAAAACCGCCTCGTCCCATACGCCAGTCATCAGCGCCTTTTTCTGCTTCATCTTTTTCAAAACCTTTAACATAAACCCGATAGTCAGTGTGTTGATTAAATTCTCCGCCATATCTTATACTCAGGCTCCCTCTTTCTTCATTACCTGCCAATGCACTCACTAACAATCCAGCACTATCCTTTGCCTTTTTGGTAATAATATTAATCACGCCATTAACGGCATTCGAGCCCCATAAAGTTCCTCCTGGACCTCTAACCACTTCTATCCGATCAATATCTTCCAGTACGGTGTCAATAGTATCCCAATATGCACCGCCAAAAAAAAGTGAATATACGCTACGTCCATCCATTAATATTAATAGTTTATTTGAAAAAATATCATTAAAACCACGAATAGAAATAGCCCATTTATTTGCATCCAGTTTGGCTACCTGCACACCTGGAACCATTCTTAAAGCATCCGGTATAGTCGTTACGCCTGAACGTTTAATATCCTCTTGATTCAATACAAAAATTGAGGATGCAGCTAAACTTAACTTTTGTGTTTTTTTGGCCACTGAGATTATTTCAATATCCCCCAATTCTTCCAGACTTAAATCAAAAAAATCCTCATTCAGAGTTGCACTTTTTAAATCAAATGCTAAACCACTAAAAAACAAAAATGCCAAACTTTGAAAAACAGCTGTGCGCGTTTTTTTATTTGTTACAAGATTATTCATAACAACTCATAATAAAAAGGTACTAGTCTTTAATTTCATATACTTGAGCATAATCGACACTCAGATAATTTAGCAAGCCAAAATTAATTTATTATCGACAAACTCAGAATAAAAGCCCGTAGGCTGGGTTAGCTTATTGAGCGCAACGAAATAACGTAACCCAGCATTCAACCTAAATCCATATCCAGCTTAGTCGCCCAATCTATAGGATAAACCTCTCGCTCAAGCCAAAGATGAAACGATGAGTATCTCCAATCTATTGCCCGCTGGACATAACCGTGTTTAACAGGATTGTAATGTATATAATCAAGGTGATTTTTATAATCCTCTTCATCTTTGATTAAATGTTCCCAGAAACGGCGTTGCCAAATTCCGCGTTCTTTTTTCCGTTTACGGCTGTTAGAAATACGCTCATTTAAAGCGATATTTTTTGAAAAGTGCGTTTTAATTAACCGCCAGCGCGTTGAAAAATCATGATCACCTTCGGGTAACCGCCAAATACAATGTAAATGTTCGGGTAAAATAACGCAGGCTTCAATAATAAAAGGATGATGCTGTTTAGTCAGACGGAAAGCTTCACGCAACAAGTCAATATTAGTGATCAGTAAATCATTATTGCTACGTTCAGCTAAATTAACGGTAAAAAAATAGACACCTCCTGTTAATTTAGCCCGAATGTAAGTTCTCACATTTTTTCCCTGTATTTCAATACCAGCCTGATAAGGTTTAACAAAGTATGATAACCACGCTAAATGCTGGGTTACGTTATTTCGCTATGCTCAATAAGCTAACCCAGCCTACGGGCTATTAACTAAAACAGGGCATGCTGAGTATCTAAGGAGGCGTTGCCACACAATAGTAAATAACAAACGATTGATAAGCATTGCTGGTTGGGCTGACTGAACTACAGATTATTATCCATGTCAGAACTATCAATATATATTGAACAAAGGAGCATCTATGAATATGCATCCTGTAAAATCAAGTGACATTAACATGATAGGTTATGATGAACAGACACATAAAATGCGGGTGTCATTTCGAAGAAAGAAACCTGTTGATTATTGCTATGTGCCCGAAGATGTATTTTCGGCATTTCTTAATGCTCGTTCAAAAAACCATTTTTATAAGCGGCACATCGAAAATGATTATCAATGCTAAATAAAATGGCCATAGAGAAAGTGTTTCATTATTATTTTAGATATTAAATGACAGAGAACGATATCTAAAATAATAATGAAACAACTTTTCCCTAGGCAGAAAATGCTTAACCGTTATCAATGGATATGTATTTCACGTGATTTTGAAGCATCGCTTCTAAGCAAAGTATAGGCATCCAAATCATCTCTCCTCGGCTTACCTTTAGAGACAAACGGAATAATAGTTGCTTCATTTATAATGCTGTATTCACGTATGCTTGAATCCTTACGAGCTGTAAGCGTAAGAATGCGAGTTTTATCATCCCAGTCATATTTACCTTTCTCATAAAACTCTTTATTGGAAGCCTGCGCATACTGGGTCACTATCAAATAATTCTTTTTATTTTTTAACGACAAAGTCGTTTTAATACCTGCACATTCTTTACATGGCAAATAACCATAATAAACACCACGAAACTTCTGACTCTCATCAACTGGCTTATTATGCTGTGAATGATCCCCTTTTTTCCGAAGCAATTCTCTAGCTCTTTGGACATCGGCCATATATTGCTTGTCCGACTTAGCCTCAGCGGGATTAAAAGCAATAGTAAGAACACTGAGTAATATTACATTTAGCTTTTGTTTTAAAGGTATTGTTAATGCTTTCATCATATTATCACTGGATTAAAGAAATGAACTATTGGTTTATGTTTAAAATTTTTCAAAAAAACACAATAATACACTCTAAAGTTAATGTAAATAACTTGATGCAAACTTGAATAAGGCCAATTGACAGGATTTTTGACATAGCCATGTTTGACTGGGTAGTTCAGCCGATATTTTGATTATAATTTCCCCTATCGAAACTAAAAATTAAGTTGGCTGACCCCAATTATTATTTTGGGCTTCCTTTCGTCAGCTCAACCTACCGTGCTATTCTATTTTCATATAAATCAGCAATTGGAAAGCA
>WTAG01000255.1 GCA_013139755.1 Methylomarinum sp.
CCAGGTTTTAACACCCGTAAAATTTCTGTTAGCACTTGCTTTTTATCAGGTGATAAATTGATAACACAATTTGACACCACCAGATCAATAGAATTATCTGCAATACCCGCCGTCGCCAGATCTTCCATATACCCTTGCTTAAATTCAACATTTGAATGTGCATAGCCATAACGTTCTGCATGCCAATCACGATGTTCATTTGCCACATCTAATTGCTGCTCTGTCATA
Source organism: Methylomarinum sp. (assembly GCA_013139755.1). The sequence goes on from WTAG01000255.1 coordinate 229, forward strand.
TCGATACCAATGACATTCCCAGATTCGCCAACCAGACGAGATAACAAATAACAATCTCTCCCCGTCCCACAGCCTAAATCTAATACAGTACAACCGTCTAACGCAGGCGGTAAAGGGGTGCCACAACCATAATAGCGGGCAACAACTTCAGGGTGTAAATCAGCCAGTAATGGCCTTAAATACATAGGCATTGCATCCAGTGTGCAACAGGCACTGGTTTTTAAATCTTCACTGGATTTAAGAACCTGCCCATAATAGTTTTGTACTGATTCACTAATGACAGTGTTAGTCATATCTTCTCCAAATTTATTTAACTTTTTCAGCAAAGTAACTCTTGAATAATAAAACCGTAAGCATTTTATTTTATTATTCTATGTTTAGTGGCTACGGAATGGCCTGGTTCGCTACCTAAGAGGGGGCTCAAGTCTTTAGCCAACTTTTTCTTATTTTACCGCAGAAGGCTAAAGCCTTCGCGCCAATGTAAACCGATAAAGAATAATTTCAGCCATTGCTCTGGTGCTGATAATTCATAACCCCTCTCACTCTATTATTGAATAATAATTAGTCTGGCTATTTTAAACAAAAAAGTCATTTTATTTAAGCCTATACTATGTTTCATCGCTAAAACATGCGGTTCACTAAGATAAATATCACTCACAACTTGTTATACTTTCATAAGCTATTCCCTATTTATTTAGTCAGCATATATATAATTAACCTTTAAAAATTCAACTAGTTTCATTGTCTTTATAAAATAAGCTTAACGAGTTTTATATTAACTATATGCTTGTTGGTCGATTGATAAAGCTATTACTTACAAATAAATTCCCTACGATCCAACATACAAAAAAATTGTATGTTATTGCTTTATTTCATATACTGACTTTCACCTTATTACTTTTATTAATAGGTTAACCTCCAGCTTTGAATTAACAGGGAGATCTCTTGTTAAATTTCCAAGTATATTTACTTTCACTCTAGCATTAGCTAACTACAAAACTAATGCTGCATACCGAAGGTAAGAAATGAGTTTATTAAGCTATTATCACTCCTTAATTAGAAAATCATAGGATGAAGCAGATCAACACGACTAACTCCAACCTTTTTATCTTTGCATTTTCTTACTGCTTATTTATTATATACGGCAGTCTAGTCCCTCTAGATTACAATCACATCCCCTTCGAAGAAGCCTTGCTTTCTTTTAAACAAATCCCTTATCTAAATTTAGGGGCAGCCTTTCGAGCTGATTGGATAGCCAATATCATCCTTTATATTCCCCTGACATTTTCTTTAGCCGCTTACTTTACGGGTAGGGATAAATCCTATTTTAAAATTTTCATTATAAGCTTTTTAATTCTTTGTTTTAGCCTAACACTGGCTGTCACCATAGAATTCTATCAACAATTTTTCCCACCAAGAACAGTCTCTCAAAATGACTTAATAGCCGAATCAATCGGCAGTGTTATTGGGTTAACCCTCTGGCTAAAGTTTGGATATAAGTTACTAAACCTGTTTTCACACATTAGCCTAGGTGGTAAAAATGCATTACGTGCCTTTGCCAGTTTATATGTTATTGGCTACCTATTTATTAGTTTCTTTCCTTATGACTTTATTACTTCATTTTCCGAATTAGAAAATAAGCTCAGCCAGGGAAGTGATGCGTTTTTTATCTCAGATAGCTGTGGCGGCGTTGTTCGCTGCAGCAGCAAACTCATCTCAGAAATTGCCCTGACAGTACCCTTAGGTATATTAATCAGTACCATTCTAAAATGGCATCCCCAAAGATTAATTGCAGTGATACTTATTGGCTTTTTATTCGGAGCAATAATAGAAAGCATTCAATTATTTTTGATTTCAGGTATTGCACAAGGACTATCTATTCTTATGCGTATCATAGGGTTTGCATTAGGCGAAAAACTATATACAAATATAAATTTTAGACGCCTTTATTCACATATTCCTAGCTTAAGAAAATACCTGTCTATTGCATTAATTCCTTACTTTTTTTTACTAGCAAGTTTAAATGGTTGGTCCTTTAATCATTTGCAGCTAGAAAGCAATATTGCCGAACAACTATATAAAATTAACTGGCTTCCTTTTTACTATCATTATTATTCTACAGAAGCTGTCGCTCTTAATAGTTTACTAAGTATAGTTCTCATGTACTTCCCCATCGGCCTTGGTTTGTGGCTATGGAATCACAGCCCAAATATCCATAGGGAAAATACAAAATTTAAAGCGGGCATATACGCGTTCATTCTTTGCTTTATCATGGAAGCAAGCAAATTATTCCTTGCAAGTAAACACCCAGACCCAACCAATTTATTAATCAGTTTTTTTTCTGCTTTTGTAACATATAGCCTAAGCAACTTAGTATTCCAGTGGCTCCAACAACCAGAAGCCAAAAACACTACGAACTCTCCAGTTGTTACAAAAAATCCATTAAAAAGCACATATAACACCACTTCCAATCAAGGCACACCAATAGAACAAACTATTTCATTTACTCTTTTCATCATATTAATTTGGAAAACTATTGATTACCCAATAAATTCAATTGGATTAGCCTGTATACTTTTTTTATATGGATTTTTACTAAAAAAGTACTCTCAAATATGGCTAATTACCCTACCCGCTCTATTACCCATATTAGACTTTGCTCCCTGGACAGGACGGTTCTTTTTTTCAGAGTTTGATCACTTTATATTACTTACACTAGCAATCAACATTTGGTATGGGCGCCATTTAAACCCCTTTCGATATTTTAAAAAGACTGCAACAATATTACTTAGCCTATTTTTTGCTTTGTATACCATCAATTTGTTGACAAGTTTACTTCCGTTACAATCAATTGATGAAAATGCATTTTCAAATTATTACAGCCACTACAATAGTCTTCGGGTTGCTAAAGGTGTTTTTTGGGCGTTTCTATTACTTCCTTCTCTGAATTATACTTACCAGCAAACATCAAGAACCAAAGAGTTATTTGCTTATGGCATTCTGCTAGGATTAACAGGCGTTATCTTAAGCTCTATATGGGAGCGTTTTCTATTTCCTGGTTTATTCAATTTTTCCAGTGATTATCGTATTACCGCTTTGTTTTCAAGTATGCATACTGGTGGCGGGCATATTGACACTTACCTTGTAACAACAATACCGTTCATTAGCATTCTTTTTTTCAATTCAAACTATCATTTAATCCGTGTCTTATCAGGAACCTGCTTATTTATAACCAGCCTTTACGTCTTGTTAGTTACCTTTTCTAGAGGCCCATACTTTGCATTTAGCATACAGCTCATTATGCTAAGTATTTTCTTATTTATTAGTCGAAAAAAACAACAAAAACTAAATTGGAAAAATGGGGGGTTAATACCTATCATTTTATTAATCATCCCTCTTGTTTCAATTCCCGTTTTTAAAGGTGACTTTATTCAGCAACGTTTCGGACAAATATCTGATGATTTTTACATACGTACAGCTCACTGGAATGATGCCATTCAGATGATGGATGATGATATCTTCACCTCATTATTTGGTATGGGACTAGGTACATACCCTAAAACCTATTTTTTAAGTAATTCTGAAAATACAATTCCTGCAACCTATGCCATTATCAAGGACAAAGATAATAATAATTTTTTACGCCTTTGGAGTGGGGACTCTCTATATATAGAACAAAAAATTGACACAAAACTTAACTCAAAATATATTTTGTCTGTCAATTACCGCAGTGATACCCCTCCCCTAATACTTACTGTTTCAATTTGTGAAAAAGGCTTGCTCTATTCATTTGACTGTATATGGCAAAAATTGCATCAACCCTCAGAAAAAGATCAATGGGTCCAAACTAGCCAACTTATTGATACAAAACCAACGGGTTCAAACTCAGAAACATTCATTGGAAAACTATCAAAACGCCCAATAAAAATAGCCCTATACAATGGTAATAAAAACACTGTCATTGATATAAGAAGTATTAAACTAATCGATTCATCTAAGATCGACCTTATCCGTAACGGAGATTTTTCTGAAGGGCTTGACCATTGGTTTTTCTCAACTGACAACCATCTCCCTTGGCACAGTAAAAATATTTGGATACAAATACTGTTCGAACAAGGCTGGCTAGGTATTATTATTTTTTCTGGACTTGTCGTTTATGCATGCTCACATCAATTTGAACTGTTACGACAAAAAAACAGCTATAGTGCGATATTATTAACATCTCTAACAGGTTTTTTTATTGTAGGCACCGTAGCCAGTCCATTTGATGCTTCCAGAATTACACTATTATTTTTTCTCACTTTATTTTTTTCATTCCTTAGTACTGAAAAAACCATTTGAGAGTACTAAGAAAGCCAATAACCCTATGGCTCTTCTACGGAATTAAGAGTTATTTCAAGCTCAAAAATAAAACATACTTCGGTTATCGGGTACTGATGTTTGTCTGATTTTAAACTTAAAATATTCCTTATCACGAATATGTCCCTAGCTCGTTTTATAATCATTCCAATACTGACATTAGCCCCTTCAATTTGAGTCGATGTCAGTTGAAATTGGCATAGTTACAGACGCTGAAAGTCAGGGGAACGGAGCGCTCTAGCAAAGTGATGATTTTTAGTTCGCTGCAGGCGGTCAGGGAAGTGTTCCAATCCGACGTATGCGAGGGCGGATAAAATTTTATACCGACAGCCGTCAAGTCAGTGAGGGAACCTTAACGGAGCGGCTTTTATGCGGAGTTGAGGTGGCCGCAGGAGGGACCGGGACGTCTCCAATTCGCCGCTAACTTTTTGGATTCGGGACAAGGACGTCCCTGAATCCAAAAAGTCAGCAATGGCACGCTGGCTGGAGCAAAAAGTCTAGTTAGAAATCGGGAGGGGGTTTCATGCACGTTCCTTAACATCCTTTTTTATTCATTAGACCCTAAAGAGCCTTGAATAAGCCGTAATCCCCTTCACATACAAACACAAAACAAAACCACTATTACCTAGACCTTTTTAAGGTATTCCTATCAAAATCTCGATCTGAAAGACCACTCCTAAAGGTATAATTTTCCCACAATAACACAGTACTTTTACCATTTTGGTGATTAGTCATATACATTTCACCTGCCCGCCAATACTGACCAAGATATTGTTTATAATTTTTATTCTCCAAGGTCTTTAATAAGGAATTCTTACGATCATAATAATCTGTTTTTAAAGTAATATAACGTTCTTTGTCTACCCAGACTATATGACGTGTATAACCAGAATATTCATATTGCGGATAACTTTCAATAACAAAGGTATCTAGTCCATTAAGCACTTCTTCTCGCAAATATTTATACTTATATTTAGCAACCTCAAATGAAGTTAAATCTTCAAAAGCAAATTCACTTCCAAGATAAGGTCCTGACTTATTACTTGAAGAAATACGTTTAACTCTTTTTAATGCTGGCAAATAAATCCACTGCTCATCTGCATCAAGTGCATGGGTAAAACTCAAAAAAGCAGTCCCTTTTATATCTCTGGGCTTGCTAAAAACACTTAAACTTTTATCACCATCACCTTCAACTTCCAGTGTTTTCATATTTAAAATACGAACACTTTCATCACCCCTTCGATTACGCAAAATCATCTTCATATCTGATTTGCTATCGCCAAACCCCGTATCACGCGCATCTACTTCTTGCATGATTTTCAAACCTTGCTCTTCTGGTGTTGAAGCAAATACTTGCGCCCAAGACACAGTTAGAAAAGTAAAAAAGATTAATCTATTCATTTTTTCCAGACTCTTTAAAAAGTGTTAAAGATAATAAATTAAGAAGACAAAAAATTGCAATTCCCTCCTAACTCATAATAAATGTACTAATAAATACAAACTACTTACTTAAATATAGCAAAAAATACCTATAAATGAAGATATTCCTTTACCTTTACCTCAAGCAAAGGCTTAAAATTAAAGTAAAAATACATTATCCAGACATATTACTTTAATCAATCGAAATTTTTACTTGAGCTAATTCGAGAAACTTCTACAATGAATACAAACAAGTTCTCATCAATTAAAAATATCTTCTGCTATGTTAAACACCTACCTTACCCATGTTTTAAAAAATCGCTGGCTTATAATAGTGAGTGTTTTATTCATCCTTGGATTTGCAACAGCTGGTATAAAAAACCTTGAGTTCACTACTAGCTATAAAGTTTTTTTTAAACCAGACAACCCATTTTTACTCGCGTTAGAAGAGGTTGAGGATACTTATGTAAAAAATGAAAATATTTTAATTACAATTTCCTCGCCTGAAAAAGATATTTTTCAAAAAGATACACTAGAAATGCTCAGGAAGTTCACTAATGAAGCATGGCAAACACCTTATGCCGTTCGAGTCGATTCCTTGTCTAATTATCAGCATACCTATGCAGATCAGGATGAATTAATTGTAAATAGCCTTATTGGCAAACACCTATCGCTTAATCAACAAGAAATCACAAATATAAAACATATTGCGATAAATGAACCCCTATTAAAAAACTGGTTAATCTCTCCCGATGGAAAAACCACGGGGATCAATATCACCATACAAATTCCTGAAGCTAACGCAACAATGGGGCCCCCTAAAGTTGCAGAATATGTTCGTAACTTAACAAGTCAATTTAAACAAAACCACCCCTCTTTAGATTTCTATATCACTGGCGGTGTCATGTTAAATAATGCTTTTGGTGAGGCCAGTAAAAATGATATAGAAACGTTAGCACCTTTTATGTACCTTATGGTAACACTAGGGCTGTTGTTTTTCTTTCGCTCATTTTCAGCAACAATTGCGATACTGACTATTGTTTTTCTTTCTATTCTTGCAACACTAGGCATTGCTGGCTGGCTTAACATTCAGCTTTCACCACCGTCTGCTAGTACCCCAAACATTATATTAACTATCGCAATAGCTGATTGCGTACACTTTTATGTATCCTTTTTTCATGCTTTACATAACAATGTACTACCAGACTTGTCACCAATGGAACATAAGTTCAATGCTATTAAAGACAGTTTAAAAATTAATTTCCAACCTATTTTTATTACCAGTTTAACAACTGCAATAGGCTTTCTGAGTATGAATTTCAGCGAGTCGCCACCTTTTCATGATCTAGGTAATATTGTTGCTATAGGTGTTGGTGTTGCATTTTTGTTAAGTATTTCATTTTTACCGGCATTAGCCGCTGTTCTTCCTGTAAAAGTAAACCACAGTAAGAAAAACACACCTTCACTATTCAGCAAACTTGGACATTATGTTGTTAGAAAACGTCATATATTACTGTTCGTATCTACAATTATTTCAATCACTCTTATTTCTTTAGCTCCCAACAATGAGATAGATGACGACTCCTTAAAATACTTTAGTCCCAGTAATAAATTCAGACAAGACACAGAATTTACAACAGACCACTTAACTGGTTTATATTTTATAGACTATCCTATTCCAGCCTTGCAAGATAACGGGATTAACCATCCAGATTATTTAAACAATCTTGAAAAACTAGTCATCTGGTTACGAATGCAACCAGAAGTGCTACACGTTTATTCTATTTCTGACATATTTAAACGATTAAATAAAAACTTACATGATGATAATCCTGAGTATTTCAAAATGCCAGAAACTCAGGAAATGGCTGCCCAATACTTATTATTGTATGAAATGTCACTTCCATTAGGCATGGATATGAATGATCGGATCAATATGAATAAGTCAGAAACTCGTATCACGGTTAGAATTAAAACCATGACATCGTCGGAAGTTCTGGTTTTTGATAAAAATGTCAATCAATGGATGCATGACAACCTACCCCAGAGCATGATTAAAGCAGGAACAGGTGGAAACATTGTTTTTGCCAATATTGGTGTCAGCAATATTAAAGGCATGCTAAAAGGCACAATGCTTTCCTTTTTTATTGTCTCGGTGGTTATTTTTATCACTTTACGATCCTTAAAATTAGGTTTAATCAGCCTAATTCCTAACATGATTCCAGCTGCACTCGCTTTTGGTGTATGGTCTCTGCTTGATGGTCAAATAAATATGGGAACTGCCGCCGTAACAGCACTTACTGTTGGTATTGTTGTTGATGACACCGTTCATTTCCTTAGTAAATATCAATATGCACAAAGGCATCACAATTTTAATGCCCAGCAAAGTGTTAGTTTTGCATTCGATCATGTAGGCAATGCACTATGGATTACATCAATCGTGCTTATCAGTGGTTTTTTAGTCCTCACACTTTCAGATTTTGCACTTAATGCAAAACTAGGCTTACTGACCGCCATTACCATTGTTTTTGCTTTACTCGCAGATTTTTTCTTACTCCCCTCGCTTCTGATGCTGGGACAAGGAAATAAAAAAGTTAAAAAAGATATTCAAAAAGAGGCTTAAATAATGAAAAAGATAGATGTTATTATTGTAGGTACTGGAATGGGGGGAGCGACAACAGGTTATGCCTTAGCTAAAGCAGGCCTAAAAGTACTCTTTATTGAAAAGGGTTTATCTGACAATAAGACTAATTCAAAACTAACAGGCGAATTTTTTGAAACTTATGGGTTTAAAAAACCAGCAAAACAACGCCACTTGATTCAAAAACAATCGGGACGTGAGTATTCAGCAATAAAAGATACCTCTTCATTACTGCCAAAAAAATTTACACCATTCACTGGAGCGGGTACTGGGGGGGGATCAGCTCTTTATGGAGCAATACTAGAACGATTCAAAGCTGAAGACTTTACCCCAGGGCAATTTTATTCAAAAACCCCTGAGTCCATTTCAGTCCCTGAAAAGTGGCCTGTCAGTTTCCAGGAATTTGAACCGTATTATCAACAAGCGGAACAACTCTATGCTGTAAGAAAGCCTGATTCAACTCAGTCCAGTAGCAGCCCCAGCAATATATCGACTGCAAATAAAAAAGCATGGGAACAATTAACTGAAAATAATTTCCACCCTTATATTCTTCCTACCGCCACTGAAAATATAGAGAGTTGCAAAGATAATTGTCAAAGTTTTTTATGTGCTCATCAGTGTAAAAATGACAGTTCAAAATGCGCGCTTAAACCTGCAATTGAGAAGTATCAGGCCGAATTAATTGATAACTGTGAAGTTCTTGAAATCATTAGCCAACAGGGAAAAGTGACCGAATTACGTTGTCAACACGGTGATGAAATATTACAACTAAAAGCAGATATGTTTATCCTGGCAAGTGGAGCACTTACAACGCCTGCTCTTCTACTAAAATCTAACAATCTTGCAAATAGTTCAGGTCTGGTGGGAAAATACTTAATGCGTCATTATATTGATTTATTTGCCATAAAATTAAAAGGGATTAATGTATTTACAGAATCCCAAAAACAAATTGGCTTTAATGATTTTTATAACACTGAGCAAGGTAAATTTGGCACCGTACAATCTTTTGGCTTAATGCCCCCCATTGAAGTTGTTATCGAAGAACTGACAGGCTCCCTACCCTTTGGCCTAAACAAACCTGCGCTCTGGGGAATGAATAATTTTGCGCCTATTATGAATTATTTTTATCAATATTATTTTCAGAATAAATTGATTTTTGCTAGTATTATGGAAGACCTTCCTAATAGAAATAATGCTATAAACTTCAAAAAAGGACAAATTGAATTCTCTTATACCCTCCCTACTACTGAGAAACAAAGAATTAAAGAACTTCGAAAACAAGTCATCAATGCTTTTTCGCCCTTACCCATCACTGTATTAAAGCAAGCAGATAATAACCAACGCTTAGCTCATGCCTGTGGCACCTGTCGCTTTGGAGATGATCCAACAAGCGCTGTTTTAAACCGATTTAATAAAACACATGATATAGATAACCTTTATATTACAGATGCGTCTTTCTTTCCTACCAGTGGAGGCATCAACCCATCACTTACCATCGCCGCAAATGCATTACGAGTGGCTGATTCAATAATCAAAGGGGAATAACTATGAAAAATCCAGACCACTATCACTGTAACCTTTGTGATTATAGTACTGAACAAGCGAATAAAGATGACCTTGGTGAAATTAGAGGAAATACCGCAAAATACCTGGAACAGAGTTTCCCTCTTTGGCGTTGTCCACAATGTAAAACCATCCACAGCCTAACACCCGTTGATTTTTCAGACATTTATGCAGACTATCCATTAAACCATATGCGTAAACTGGATATTTATGCTCGACAGACTTTAGGTAATTTACTTAAACGTCTGCGTAAAGGTGGAATTAGTAAATCATCAAGTATTCTTGATTATGGCTGTGGCAATGGCATACTTGCTAAATATTTAAAACAAAAAGGTTATCACAATGTTGACAGCTATGATCCCTATGTAGAACCATTCACACAAAAACCAGTTCAACAATACGACTTAGTGGTGTTAAATGACGTGCTGGAACATGTAGAAGAACCAGGTGATCTATTAGACCTGGCAGCAGATTTAGTAAAAACAGGAGGTCTACTTTATGCCGGTACAGCAGATTCTGCTGGGGTTGGCTCTATGCAGGACCTTGAAATACATAGAATGCGTTTGCACCAGCCTTTTCATCGCAAAATATTCACCCAGGAAAAGTTACGCGAACTAGGCAAACAAAGAAACTTTCAAGAACTAGCTGTTTATACCCGCTCATATATGGATACCTTATTTCCTTTTGGTAATTATCGATTTCTTGATGAATTCTGCACCGCCCTCAACCATAATATGGATCGAGCTTTAGACCCTAGCTCGGCCTCTATTGTAATAAAAAAACCAAAAGTATTATTTTATGCTTTTTTTGGTTATTTCTTTCCTTCTGCTGACGAACCAGCCATGCTTTGGAAAAAAACATAAAATAAATACCGCCTCCTATTTCCCCACGTCAGATATAGGAGGTAAAAACCAAATCAATATGATCAATTAAAATCAAGAACCTATTGTCGCAGTATCAATTATTTTTATAACTTCGTTAATATCTAAAGAACAGTCGATCTCAGGAATAATTTTTTTCTTCACAGCAAGCCCTTTATTAACAGCTCGTTCTATATTATAGCTGTTGGCCTTACCTGCTCGAATCAACTGACCAAAACCCGTTGCATCGGCCAAAGTCATCATAAGGTATTGATCCAAATTACTAGGAAGGCCTATAACAATTTTCTTCTCGACAATACTTTGATAAACCATAGGACTTCCCCCATTACAGATAACAATATCTGCTTTTTTTACAACTAACTCAGCAGGCAGAAATTCTGCACTAAAAACATTTGAATAACTCTTATCAAGCTTTACCTTCTTTGCTGTAACACAAAGCACTGTTACTGGCATTTTATTGAGTGTCTCAAGCAACATGGGTAATAATGAACTATCCCCTGAACTACCTAAAGTTATAAAAACAATTGGTTTATCTGATGGTAAAGTATCCCACCATACAGGTAAAGATACTTTTGCCGACCATAAAAGAGGACCTATAAAAATATGGTTTTCAGGTAATGAGTGCATTGGAATGAGCGCTTTAGCATCGGCATAAAGCGTGTAATCCGCATGAGTATAAACTTCTCGCAAATCAGAACCTAACAAAGGCTGTCGAAATTTTTTACATACTTTATTAAAAGCTAAAGTGTGTAGTTTAAAAACGACTGGTCTTACCAGGTCAAATACTTTTTGTGCTATCGAAACACCGACAAATTTTGTTAGCGGTATTTCAGGGACGGGATACTTTATATCAGCGTATGGACTCCAGTATGCATTGGTAATAGAAGCATAGGGGGTTTTTTTAATTCTGGCGCTAATAGAGAGGGAAAGACGAAAATCACCAAAAATAAAATCAGGTTTAATCTCATCAATAATGCTTAAATCTTCATTAACATAATCCGTTAATGTTTGGACATTATAAATAGGTAAGCCATCCGCCAATTTTTTTGCAAAATAATGGCTAGATATTGATTTTAACGGAATTCTTTGAAAAGGTACTGCGCCAATAATTTCATCATATCGATTGTCCGCGGCAATAGTGATAATATATTGGCCAGACGCATGAATTTTATTAGCTAGAGTAATGCACCGGGCAATATGAGCTAATGTTACCGCTTCAGCAAAAAAAAGTATATGTTTCATACTGGCACCATAATTATACAAATAAATCTAATACTATAATTTATACCGACTCGCTTTGGTACTTTAAGTTTTATCTTCAATCAAGAAGAAATAACTAAAGTTATATGTGCAACAACTAATAATATAGTAAAGTTACCTTATTATTTAGCTCTCTCACTGTTAAATGTTGAAATAGCATCAGTCAGCTAATAGGGTTTGATATAAGCTATTATTTTGTAAATTTCTTTTTTGAATACACTTAAGGAGGACATATTATGTCTATTATTTTTAGCAACCGAAATACAATAAAAGCAATTTCTTTAACAATATTATTTAGCGCTTCATTCCTATACAGTATACAAAGTCCGGCTGCTACTCTGGAGACAGACCTATCTAAAACGCCATTCCCTTCTATTTTTGATGACCCTGTCACTCCTTCCTATTCATCCCCTCAGAATGAACTGTTTTTTGATACTGAAGCCTATTCAACCGCTTTAGAAAAAGAAGAAAAAATTAAAGCCCTATTAAAAAGCGGAATCACTCGTTACCGTGCGGGAGAAAAAGTTAAAGGTTTGATTGATTTAAAAAAAGCATGGAAACTAGCGCCTAATATGGCTTCAACTGGTGTCACTTTAGCAATGCATTACATTAAGGACAAACAATACTCTCAAGCACTCGAAGTGGCAAAGAAACAAAGAGCCATTTTTCCAACAAAACCCTATGCATCTATTATTGAAGGGTTTACTTACCACGGCTTAGAAAACAAAACACAATCAATCTCAGCTTTTACCCAGGCAATTAAACTCAACCCTGGCAACTCAACTGCATCATTAGTCCTTGCTAACTATGCATTAAAAGAAAAAAACATCAAACAAGCCAGAAAATTATATTTAGACACCCTCAGCTATAACCCTAATAACATGCGTGCACTATTAATGCTAAGTCGAATAGACCGTACACAGGGAAACACTAAAGAAATTGAAAATCTAGTTAAGAATGCGATACAAACAGCACCAGATACCTCGCTATTCCACGGAGGTTTTGCCAAAATTTATCAAGTATTACAAAACTACCCACTAGCGCTTGTAGAAATTAAAAAAGCTATAAAGAGTGAACCAAACAATGCAGCTAATCATTTTTTATTAGCTAAATTACTAGTATCAAACAATCAATTAAATGATTCTAGAGATATTCTAAACAAATTGGCACTTGCATACCCAGATAACCCTGCACCAAGGGAACTTGAAGGCAGAATTGCATTAGCACAAAACAAACCTAAAGAAGCAATCAATCTATTCCAACAAGCACTTGGCATAAAAGACTCTACTTCCACAGTCATGCAGTTAGCAACAGCTCAAATACGTTCAGGAGAAAAAGAATCTGGACTCTCAACACTCCGCCAACGAGTTAAAAAAGAATCTACAAATATTTTATTGCGTAAACTATTTGCAGATCATTTGAGTAAACAAAATAAACAAGAAGAAGCAATACAGCAATATAAAGAAATAATACGCCTACAACCTAATAACACCATTATCATGAATAACCTTGCCTGGCTACTAGCCGAACAAGGGAATATTGACAAGGCACTCCTGCATATTGAGAAAGCATATACAATTACACCATTAAATCTCAATATTATGGATACCTACGGCACAATTCTATTGAAAAAAGGCCTTTATATTAAAGCTGAAGAAATGCTAAATAAAGCTATAGCAAAAGCTCCGACTAACTTATCTATCCAGTTTCACTTATCTCAAGTACTAGTAGAACTGAAAAAAGATAAGACAGCTAAAATATTACTCAATAAACTTATCAACACAAATAAACCCTTTGCTGAACAGCAAGAGGCCAAAAAATTATTAGAACAGTTAGAGTCTCATTAATTGTTCATAGACTATTTTGAAGGATAATTTTCGTTTACACATAAACATCAATTTTTTTAACACTAACTAAACTAACTCGCAAAGATCTAATATTTATAATAATTAATCTTTATGTAGAGTGAACAAGGTTCGCTCTACTCTATTCTATATATTCACTATCAAAGCTTAGTGCTTATTCACTCATATTAACCATCCCAAAAGTTTTCGCAGCTTTTCTCCTTCGCCCTTGGGGGGATAAGGGTGAAATATAATACAAGAACTTTTGGGAAGATTAATAATCTATTCAATTCCACTTAATTTATACGAATTCAGAAAACAATAACGACCAGTTTAACCAAAAAACAATAAAAAGCTTTGTCAGATATTTCTAATTTTCATGTTCTTATCAACAAACTCATACCATTCTTAATAAACACTTCAATCACCCCATCTAAACTGTCAGTTTTTTTTACATTCAGGCTTTCTCCAAACCAC
>WTAG01000304.1 GCA_013139755.1 Methylomarinum sp.
TTGATAAACTAAATAGTAGGCCAAGAAAATGCTTAGGTTTTAAAACTCCCTATGAAATTTTTGAAAAACTGACAGGAATAAATGTCAGAAATTTAATGGGCTATGCACTTATGACTTGAATTCAGGACAACAAAAAACAGAGGGTGGCTGGACTAATGGACAAAATATTTCTCAAAGTTATCTGACAGCATTATGTATTCAGGTTTTAGCCCCTTATGCAAATGGCTTCCCAAGTGTACAGAGTGCAATTACTTTGGGGCAGACATATCTCTATGCAAAACGTACAGTCGACGGCTTGTGGGGAGAAGACTTTCAAACGGCCAGTGCTATCTTGGCATTGATTGCAACAGGTGCTGATCAGGCAAGTTTGCAAGCTAGTGTAACGGCTTTAACAGCTCGACAAGCAAGTGATGGAAGTTGGCAACAAGATGTATATAGCACTGCTTTAGCTTTAAAAGCGTTACATAGGTTTCAGCAACGTGCTGGTGGAGTGAATACCTCAGCTAGTGGCACTGTAATTGGCGCAGTGGTTTTATCTGGAACGGGAGAACCCGTTATCGGTGCAAAAGTATCTTCTCTAACACAGCCAGGACTCTATGTTTTTTCTGGCGCTGATGGAACTTTTAGATTGACAGGGCTTGCCTCGGGGTCTCAGACATTAAGGGTAAGCAAAGATGGCTATTCAGGAACCAGCAGCGTAGCCCCTGTTTATATAAATCAGCAAAGCGACGTCGGAACCATTGCGCTTGCTTTGAATACAGACACTGGCATATTTCGTGGACTTGTTTTTGATGACAGGGATCAAACAACTTTAGATATTGTTAACATTACTTTAACCGGTCCTCAAACTTACCAGGCTATCAGTAACTCTCAAGGTCAATTTGAATTGGCAGCTATCACGCCGGGGGATTATTCTTTGAGCTTTAATAAGCCCGGTTATATTTCATTAGCCGGGCAGTTATCAGTGTCTGCGGGTAGTGTCGTCAATATGAATCAAAGTATGCTTCAAACGGGGGCGTTTTTAGATGATACAGCAGGGAATTTAACAGGTCGGATTGTTGATGGATTAACAGGGTTGCCAGTGAGGAGTGCACAGTTTAATTTATCTAATGGATCATCTGTTAGTAGTGATAGCACAGGACGTTTTACGGTTTTTTCAGTCTCCCGTGGAAGTTACCAGGCTAGCGTTTCGGCAACTAATTATCAAATGCAGTCACTTTCATTTGAATTTTCAGTGGGTTTAAGTGGCCAATTGGGCGACATTAACTTATTTCCTGTAAGCGATGTCTCGGCACCAGGCTATTTAACTCTGTTAGGTGAAGTTGTTGATGGTGTCAGTGGATTAGCTATTCAGGGGGCAACGATTGAAGTTATTGATCCGGCACTGACTGTGAGCAGTAATACACAAGGTGAGTTTTTTATTACAGAGCTAGCGTTTCTGGATGTTGAATTGAGAATTTCTGCAGAAGGCTATATAGGTAAAATTTATAACTTATCCAGCAGTGGGTTTGGTGACATTCAGCAACGATTTGTTCTGTCGCCTGCGATTGTGGATACAGGTAAAACTCAGAGTAAGCTCTCTGGTGTAATCAAAGATAGTGTTTCTGGCTTACCTGTACCCAATGTGACAATTCAGCTAGCGGATGCATCAGTCAGTGCAAGCAGTGATGCAGCAGGACAGTTTGTGTTAAATAATATATCAGAACTGACTTTTAGTGTGCAAGCCTTTGCGACGGGATATATTGAAACATCACGACAACTCACGCTATCAACGCATGCAAGTTATACGCTGGATATCTCTCTAAATCCATTGTCCCAAACGGTTGATGATTCGTTTCAGATCGTAACCTTAAAAGCGCCTTTAGAAGCGGCAGGTGCAAATGAGACACGTTTGTTTGAAGCAACAGTGGCTAATCTGACCGATCAAGCACGAGATGTTTTGATTATCGCTGATGTGATTAATGCGAATGGTGAAGTTGTTGCATCGGTAACACCTTATCGGCCAGGCACGACTGAAGTTGACAGTCACTTTAATTTTGCAGCACAAGAGCATAAAGTATTAACCATTCCCTGGGCTACAGCACAGAATGCACCAGGGACTTATCAATTGGTTCTTCGTATTGTTGAACCTGGCACATTAAGCAGAGCACTTCCTAGCGGTGTGGTGTTGGCAGAGGCTCAAGTCAGTAGCCGTATTGATGCGACTCTATCTTTCTCAGGTACTTTAGTTATACAGCCCCCAATAACCCAGGCAGGCACTCAGACGCCAGTCCAACTGGATGCATTGATTGTTAACAGTGGTAATACGGCATTAGATAATCAGGGTTTGGAATTGAGTATTTACCACCCTGAAACTAATGTACTGATACACCAGGTCGCCACATCTATTGATCATATGGCGATCAGTGATCATTTGATTGTGTCTTTTGGTGAGTGGATACCCTCGGAAGAAGGTAATTTAGCAATCAGTATTATAGCCCAGCAGCCTGCTTTACTCGGACAAGTAGAGGGTCAGTTATATGTGGGGGACAAAGCAACAGGAACTTTTACAGTCGATAAAGCCATCGTTCCAGAAGGCGATCAAACTGTGCAAGCCAAAATAACGCTTGAAGGGGTCGATACTGCCCGAGGCACACTGATTGACCCATTATTCTTTGCTGTCCAGCAGGCCGTATCAACAGGAAGTCATTTTACTGCCAGAGAAGCATTAAACTGGCAAAAACGAAATCGCTGTATGGGATGTCATATTCAAACCCAAAGTCTGGTTGGTGTGGCATTGGCTTATCAAAAAGGTCTGGGTGATAAATTATCAGCCAATACTATGTATAACATGGTGGCCAGTAGTCAGCAATCTGATGGTGGACTGCGGGCCAATCATCCGCAATACACAAAAACTCAAACAGCATTGGGATTATGGTCATTAACTGCATGGGATGATCTAAATACCTCATTTAGAACCCTGTATAAAGCGGCGAAACATATGTATGACCGTCGTTCACAATCAGGTAATCAGACCTGGTGGCGACCTGATCACGTTTCTGGCTGGTGGCAAT
>WTAG01000709.1 GCA_013139755.1 Methylomarinum sp.
AGGTATTATTATAACATATTCAATGGCTTGCGGCTTAACTTAATGACATTGGGGTCAGTTCTAACATTCATACATTTTTGTTGGAATGTTAGAACTGGCCCCAATGTCATCTCACATAAACAATCTAAACCTTAAGCCATGTAAAACACTTAATCACAAGACCCAATCTTATTTCCCCACTCTTCAATCTCTTTTCGGCATCAAATAACTCATAAACTTATTCATCGGTGTTTTTTCTTGCAGAGCCGCGTCCTGTGCTTTTGCGTCTTTCAACACTTGACGGTATGAGCGATTGACATTCTCAGCATACTCGGTATTTTCCCTATCTTTCTTTGCTTCAATGTCAGCAAGCGTTTTAGCAGGCTCTGCATCATACCTTGCATCTATTTCATCCGCTAAGTCTCTAAGGCTTTTTCCAATGCTTAAAAGCTGTTCTGATGAATGACTTCTGTCTCCAGCAAGCCCAAAATTCCTGAGGATTTCCTCTCTCAGGTTAAAGCCATAAACAACATCTTCACCATGTTTTTGCTGAAAGTCATATTCGATATAAATATCTAATAGATCATTGGCTTTTTTATCAAAAAGGATATTAGCGCTATCCATAGTGTAAGTTAATGCATCTACAAATTGCTTTCTGACGAGCTCCAATTCATCTGCAATAAAATCTTCATTTAATTTTCTTATGACGTATTTCATTCTCTCACCAATAAATACCAAACTGATTAATGCTGCTTAATACACAGCATTCTTTTACTAACAACTTTAATTCCCCCTCTCGGAGGCATTGATCGCCAGTTATTTTTAAGCTGATATACAGACGTATTGCTAAGCAAACTTGTAATGATCAACTCTAACTTAATACAATAGCTGATATAAAAATTAAGTAAATGAAGACTGTATCGATAAGCCGCTGAATGCGGCTCTAAAAAGTATTAACCAACTTTGGGATAAAACCAATACATCTGATCGTGAGGAACTGAAAATCTTATGTTTATTAATTGAAAAACACGAAGAAGAACATTACCCTATTTTCGTCTCTTAGGGCACATATTAAATCAATTAGCAGGGGCATTCATTTTTTAAAATAGATTTAAATGCATCGACTTCAATAGCCGGACTGCATAAGTACCCTTGATAAGCATCACAGCCTTCTTGTTTTAAATAATTAAGTTGATCGGTAGTTTCAACGCCTTCAGCAATAACGTGCAACTTGAACGTTTTTGCCATTGCAATGATTGTTTTTACTATTGTTTCATCACCAAAATCTGTTGATAAACCGCGTATAAAAGATTGATCAATTTTTAACACATTGATAGGGAACTTTTGCAAATAGGCCAAGGATGAATACCCAGTACCAAAATCATCAATGGATATTCTAATCCCCATATTTTTAAGAGCGTGCAATTTGTTTATTAACGCTTGAACATCAGTAACCAAGGTGCTTTCTGTCAGTTCTAACTCTAAATGTTTGGGATCAATTCCTGTTTTCTCAATAAATCCTGATACTATTTTTAAAAAATTTGATTCGTTAAATTGTCTTGCACTAATGTTAACGGCAATACATTGAAGTGTCTCAAACTGTCCTTCCGATTCAAACACTTTGATTTGTTTGCAAACAGTCTCTAAGACCCAGTTACCAATCTCAAAAATTAACCCTGTTTCTTCTGCAACTGGAATGAAGTCAGCAGGGGAAACAAAACCTAGCGTAGCACTTGTCCAACGAAGAAGAGATTCAGCACCAATTATCTTGTTAGTTGACACATCTATCTGGGGTTGAAAATAAACAAATAATTCATTTTTTGAAATTGCTGATCTAAGTTCATACTCAATTTTCATTCGATGTACGGCAGCATCCTCCATTTCCACTTCAAAAAACCTAAAGGTGTTTCCGCCTTCATCCTTTGCTTTATACATTGCAGTATCAGCTTGTTTGATTAGTGTATCGGCATTGCCTATACCGTTATAAGAGAGAGAAACTCCAATGCTGACTGAAACCAACAGATCATAACCTTCAACCTGAAAAGATGTTGATAACGCTTGGAAAATTTTATCGGCTATGGTGACAACTTGCTGCACCGCTTTTTCTTTGTCGTTATCTAAATCAGCAACAAGAATTATGAGTTCGTCGCCACTCAAACGAGCAATAGTATCTTCTTTGCGCATACACGCTAATAAACGTGAAGCGTACTGAACCAGTAACTCATCGCCTATAGGATGCCCAAAGGTGTCATTAATTCTTTTAAATCGATCAAGATCCAATAATAGAACAGCTACCGCCCTCTGGTTTCTTTTTGAACGGGCAATTTCTTTTTTTATTTGTTCCAAAAAGAAAGGCCTATTAGGCAAGCTGGTTAATGAATCGAAATGCGCTAAATAATGAATGCGATCTTGTTGTTGGATATGTTGGCTAATATCAATAAAAGTGGCAATAAAGTTAACTACTTCACCTGTTTTATCTGTAACTTTTGTAATTGTTTCCCACTCAGGGTAGACACTGCCATTCTTTCTTCTATTCCAAATTTCACCGTGCCACTTACCCGTTGTGATTATTGAATACCACATAGCTTGATAAAACTCATTATCATGCCTATCAGATTTTAAAATACTTGGGTATTTACCTATGACATCATCAAGTGAATATCCTGTGATTTTGGTAAAAGAAGCATTTACATTGATAATTTTGCATTGATGATCTGTAATTAATGCTGCCTCTGCACCTTCATTAAAGATAATAGCTGCTAAATTTAGCTGTCTTTCACTTTCACGCAGAGCATTTTCAGTTTTTCTTCGCTCTTCAATTTCTTCTTTTAATATTTGATTTTTATAAATTAATTGCTCTTCATGTGCGGTTAATTTCAGAAAAACACTAACTCTCGCTAATAATGTAAGATTATCAATCGGCTTCTGAATATAATCGACCGCACCATATTGATAGCCCTTTATGCGACTGATTTCATCAGTAAACGCCGCTGTTACAAAGATGACTTTAATTGATTGTGTGTTTTCATTTTCTTGAAGTGCCTCAAAAACTTCAAAGCCATCCATTTCAGGCATTTGTATGTCTAACAAGATCAGGTCAAATTTAAAATTTTCTACCAACTGTAGTGCAACTTTTCCTGAATTAGCTTCAACAATTTCAACATCTAAATTTTTTAATGCTTTCTTTAATAAAAGAATGTTGGAGTCAATATCATCAACAATCAAGACTTTCTGTTTTTCAATATTCATATATATTATGCTGTTTATCTAGCAATGATGATATTTTTTGGTAACTTTAACCGAGTTAAAATCAAGGTTTGTACTTAAGGAACCTCTGATCAAGTCATGAACTCGTACCTTATACTCAGAATATCCAGCTTCTGCGTTAAAAACCTTCGCAATAGCCTGCTATTACGTGCGATTTTTGCCTTGAATCTGAATATTATGAGCATAATCTACTTCGTCCAGACTTAATCAGAGGCTCCTTAAAGTAAATAATATTACTTGAACACAATGAACTAGAACTTCCTATAGTATCAATAAAAAATAAATCCTATTTTTCTAATAGAGATCAACACACCTAAAAACAGTCATTATAACCTCAGATGGATTAATAACCCTATATAGGCGAAGGTTATAAGCTAAAGCCCAGAAAAATACTAGCAAAGGAGCCTAACGTGCACCCCAAAGAAGTGTAGAGTCATTTGAAAAATCTTGATAAAGCAGAATTTGTACGCAGTTAAAGCACAGCCATAACAGAATTGAGCTGATATAAAAATTACCCTCGTAAAATATCCATAATTAAAACACCCATTCTTTCTGCTGCACCCTGATTATTTTTTACAAATAAATTCGCTTTGGCTGTTATTTCTTCTCTGTATTGAAGGTCTTTATATAAATGCATGACTGTATCGACAAGCGCTTGTTTATCAGCACATTGAATGGCCGCTCCTAAGTCCAATACATTTTTAGCTATTTCCTTAAAATTAACCATATAAGGACCAAACATGATGGGGACATGCATTGCCGCTGGCTCTAAGATGTTATGCCCACCTACTGGCACCATGCTACCGCCTACAAAACAAATATCTGCCGCACCATACAAACACTTTAACTCGCCCATAGTATCTGCAATATAAACATCAGTTTCTTCGGTACATGCCACTCTGGAACTTCGCATACAGGTTTTTAGCTGCATTTTCTCAGCCAACTGTTTTACTGTATTAAATCGTTCAGGGTGTCTTGGTACGACCATTAAAAGTAATTCAGGAATATGCTGTTTTAACTGAGGGTATATATCAAAAAACACCTGCTCTTCTGCATCATGGGTACTGGCAATAATCCAGATAAAGCGACCTAAAAAAATGTTCTGCTTTATCTCTTTTGCTTGCTGAATACTCTTTTCATCTACTGCCAAATCAAACTTTAAATTACCCAGGGTACGGGTAAATTCTTTTCTTGCGCCTATTTCAATAAATCGCTGTGCATCTTCTGCAGTTTGCGTGGCAATCCATGCAACATTAGATAATGCAGGCTTAACTAAACTAGGAATTTTTTTATAGCCTTTTGCTGAATTAGCAGATAAACGCGCATTGATGATCATCAAGGGAATGTTATTTTTGGCGCATTGAGCATAAAGATTTGGCCAAATTTCCTTTTCCATAATAATGGCAATCTTGGGCTTAAAAACAGTTAGAAAGCGACAGATTACAGATGGCAAATCATAAGGCAAGTAAACATGACTGACCGTATCGGCCAACACAGCTTGCACTCTTGCAGAACCCGTAGGTGTTGTCGTGGTGATCAGAAAATTATCTGCGGGACATTGCTTTTGCAACTGTTTAACCAGGGAAAATACGGCTTCTGCTTCGCCAACAGAAACTGCATGAATCCAGATGACATTGCTAGGGTATTGTTTATGATAGATCGCGAGACGTTCCTTCCAGCGTTTTCTATATTCGGGGGCTTTAAATCCTCGCCAATAAAGACGAAGCAAGACAATGGGGACAAGGAGGTGAAACAACAGGGTATACAATAATCGCATAAATACCTTTGAAGATTAAGATAACTACATTGCGCGTTAATTGTACCCGTATTGCTATCGCGCCGAAGGTTATGCTCTTACAAAAAAACAATATTTAGGAACTGTAGGATGGGCAAAGCGAAAGCCTGCCTATCATTTATAAGTGTGTTACTTATCTATTCAACCATTCCATGTACAGACGAACACCTTCTTCTACCGACTTAAACTGATGCTCACATCCTGCTGCACGCAAATTTTCTAAATTTGCTTCGGTAAAACTTTGGTAACAGCCTTTTAAGTGCTCGGGAAAAGGAATGTATTCCAGCGTGCCTTTTTGATGATATGCCAACACTGCATTAGCGACATCATTAAAAGTTTGGCTGCGCCCTGTTCCTGTATTAAAAATCCCTGAAACTTGTGGGTTATCTAAAAACCATAAGTTAATATCAACCACGTCACCAACATAAATAAAGTCACGTTGCTGTTCACCGTTGCCATAACCATCACAACCTTCAAACAACTTAACATCGCCGGTGTCTTTTATTTGGTTGTTTAGATGATATGCCACGCTCGCCATACTGCCTTTATGCTCCTCATGCGGACCATAGACATTAAAGTAACGTAGAGCGACAACCTGAGAAGTTAACTTTGACTGATACTTACGGAAATATTGATCAAATTGAAATTTTGAATAGCCATAAACATTTAACGGCCCTTCATATTCCAACTGTTCTTTGAAATTATTATCATCTCCGTACACGGCGGCACTGGAGGCAAAAATCAATGGGATTTTATGCGTTTGACAATAATGAAATAAAATCTTGGTGTATTCATAGTTGTTTTCCATCATGTAACGTCCATCCCACTCTGTCGTGGTTGAACATGCGCCCTGATGAAAAATAGCATCTATGGTCTCGCCTTGAAACACACCTTGCTGTAACTTTTCTAAAAAAACTTTTTTATCTAGATAGTCTGAAATCTGACAATCAACCAGGTTTTTATATTTAACCCCGTTAGTCAGATCATCAACTACTAAAATATCATCGTAACCGCGCTGGTTTAATCCCAGCACTAAGTTACTGCCTATAAAGCCCGCGCCTCCGGTTACGATGATCATATCAGCTTACGCCTCAGCAGCAATCTCAATTGACATTGTTACAACTACATCTGTATGTAGGTTAACATCAATATCGTAAGTACCAATTTGACGAATCACACCTTCAGGCAATCTGATTTCGTGTCTCTCAACTTTAGCACCTGCTTCAGTAATTGCATCGGCAATATTCTGAGTACCCACAGAACCGAACAGTTTACCTTCATCACCTGCTTTATGAGGGATTACAACAGTCAATTTACCTACAGCCTCTCCACGCGCATTAGCTGCTGCCAATTTCTCTGCTGCTGCTTTTTCAAGCTCAGCACGACGCGCTTCAAATTCTTTAATTTTTTCTGCTGTAGCTGCTGCTGCTTTACCTTGTGGAACAAGATAATTTCTACCGTAACCTGCTTTAATCGTAACTTTATCACCTAAGTTACCTAAATTAGCTACTTTTTCAAGAAGAATAACTTCCATCTTTTATACCCCTTTACATCGATTAACATCGAATTCTCAAGAACAATTAAGTTTTCGTTTTATTTAAAAGTTTAGTACGTAAGTCCAGCCAAGCATCAATAATCCCAACGATAATCACAATAGCGATCACATGAGGAACTAGTACGAGTGTTATATACAAAAAAGGCACCATAAAGCGCCTGGTTTTCATTTCAGAAAACGCAGTATGCAATATAGCGGTCCCTATGAATGTATATAAAACGACAAAAAGAATGGTGATATTCCAGCATACTTCTGCAATAAACCCTGACATTAGCCAAGCTATTATTGCCACTAAAACACTACCTATCGCCACTCTGGGATGTACCCGTAATGACAAATACTCTTCTCTAAATCCGCCTGGATTATATAATACTGACTGCCACCATCTAGCCAAAAAAAGACCAAATATCAAGCCATATACCGTTCCTGCTACAATGCCTCCCGTCATATAATGGGAAAACATCTGAACTGACTGTTTTACTTCATCGACAGAAACATCAGTACCATTCGCCAGCATGGGTTGAACCATCTGGCTAAGCACCGAATTCCATAGCGCCGCAGGATTATCGACATATAAATAAAAGCCAATAACACTTGCAACGCCAAGCAATACAGCAATTTGTACAGCAATAGCGAGTTGGTTTCCTTCTCTTAGCACAATCGAAATCAACCAAATTGGTAGCCATAAAATCAATCCATAAAATAAAGCGAATTGAAAACTACCAAAAAGAAAGAAACCTAGTAATGCCGCAGAAAGACAGGCACAAATAAGAACATAAAGCCCTTCAGATGCACCTCGCCTAAGAGTCACTAATGCAACAGAGGCTGAACTTACAATACTTAC
>WTAG01000198.1 GCA_013139755.1 Methylomarinum sp.
AAATGCGGTGACAACGTTGGGAGCTTGCTCTCCAGCACTGATGCCATGCCATGGATGTGCTTTATGTTTTAAATTCATTTTTTTATTTTTAGTCTATTCAACTACTATTTTTGAGCCTATGAGTGCTGCACGAAGTTTAATCAACCGCCAGTTGCACTCATGTGTCTTAAAATAATCGGTTGCTCGTTAAGATTAAATTCGTGTTTTTCAGGCTTAATATCCATAGACTCAACAATCACTTGCTTGAGTTTTTCCATATTACCCGGATTAGCTCTTATCACCCGTTTTAAATCCACCGAATGCTCATTTCCCAGACACAGTAACAGCCGTCCTTCAACGGTCAACCTGACTCGGTTACAGGTACTGCAAAAATTAGCACTATGCGGAGAAATAAAACCCACTCTGGTTTCTGATCCATCGACATTAAAATAAACCGAAGGTCCCCCTGTCTGATCGGGAATTGATTTTAACTGAAACTGTTTTTCTAAATCAGACTTAATTAAATCGCTGGAATAATACACTTCAGCCCGGTTATGGCTATCAACAATACCCAAAGGCATTTCTTCTATAAAACTAATATCAATGCCATTATCAACTGCGTATTGCACTAGATTAATGACTTCCAGGTGATTACGATTTTTTAAAATGACTGCATTAATTTTAATTCGTTCAAAACCAGCCTGTTTTGCTGCTTCAATACCATTCAACACCTTATTCAAATCACCTGTACGGGTAATTTGTTTAAATTTAACGGCATCTAAAGTATCCAGACTGATGTTAATGCGTTTAACACCTGCCTGTTTTAAATCACTAGCCATTTCGTCTAGCTTTGAACCATTAGTAGTTAAAACCAGTTCATTAAGACTATCAATCTGCCCGATATTTTGTAATAGCTCTAAAGCTCCTTTTCTGACTAAAGGCTCTCCACCGGTAATTCGAATTTTTTTCACGCCCAATTCTGCAAATGCACGAGCAATAAAGTTAATTTCTTCTAAGGTTAATATTTGCGCACGCGGCAAGAAGGTCATTTCTTCCGACATGCAATACACACAACGAAAGTCACAACGGTCTGTAATGGAGATTCTCAAATAATCAACCGCTCTACCAAAACGGTCAACCAACTGAGTTATTTTTGGGGAATTGCTCATAATCACTGTTTGGAAGGAATATTTAGCAAAATTTTATCATAAAAAAACAATCATCCTCGCATCTAGCCTCATGTAAAGCTAAAATAGAACAACTTAGCGTTTCTTAGGCACACCATTGCAATGAAATTTAAACTTATTCTGCTGTCATTAGCCCTACTTCTTTCATCTCAGGCTTATTCTACTGAGAAAACTACACTTCGAATTGGTGTATTGGCTTTTGGTACTGTTAACTGGGAATTATCCACTCTAAAAAACCAACATCTACTGGATAATACTGATTTTAAAATAGATATACACCCTGTTGCCAATTCTCAAGCGGGGAAAATCGCATTACAATCCGGCGCTGTTGATATTATTGTTGCCGACTGGGTATGGGTATCTCGTTTGCGTTCTACCGGATCAGACCTAAGTTTTTATCCCTACTCCAATACATCAGGCGCATTAGTCGTTCCCAACAATAGCCCGATTAAATCCATCAGTGACTTAGCAGGCAAAAAACTGGGCATTGCAGGCGGTGAATTAGATAAAAACTGGTTGTTATTGCAAGCCCTGGCCAAACAACAAAACCAGTTAGAGCTTAATACATCATTAGATAAGGTATACGGTGCGCCACCCTTATTAAATCAACAAATTTTACATGGCCGTGTTGATGCCATTATCAATTACTGGCATTTTGCGGCAAAACTGGAAGCGAAAGGTTATAAACAACTATTAAGCGGCAAAGAAATATTACAGCAATTAGGAATTAAAGCTGAAGTCCCCACCTTAGGCTATGTATTTAATCGCCAATGGGCGAGCCAACACAAAACAATTATCAATCAGTTTTTACAGGCAACCCAGCAAGCAAAAGACCAGCTTTGCCTGGTGGATAGTGCCTGGCAACAAATTATTCCTCTTACCAAAACACAAGATATTGCAACACAAAACAAATTACGTCAGCGTTATTGTGATGGACGCGTTAAACAATGGGGTATCAATGAACAGCAAGCAGCCGCGAAAATTTATACACTGTTACGCACGCTTAGCAACAATAAATTAACAGGAAATGCTGAGGCCCTACAAGCCGGTACATTCTGGACTATCAATTAAAGCACCTAAATGCTCACTTCCTTACCTAACAAAGTCTTAGCGGCTCTATCATTCCTGTTATTTATAGCTATATGGTATGGCTTAGCCTTATTTATTGATGACAATACCCTACCCACACCCGCTTTAGTGCTACAAGTTTTGTGGCAAGAAATTGAATCTGGGGAACTACCTCATCATTTAGGCGCTACCTTATTACGACTGTTGGCCAGCTTTTCCATTGCAATGGTTTTGGGTTGTGCCTTAGGCATTACATTTGGCCTTAATAAAAAGCTAGATGCTTTTTTTGATAACTGGCTGGTGATTTTTTTAAATGTCCCCGCGCTGGTTACTATTATTTTATGTTATGTCTGGTTTGGCTTAGTCGAATCAGCCGCTATTCTCGCTGTCGTAATTAATAAACTGCCTAATGTCATTGTTACCATCAGAGAAGGTACTAAAGCGCTAGATAAAGATTTGCTAGAAATGGCTCGCTGCTATGGCTTTAGTAAAAGGAAAACCTTTTCTCATGTGATTTGGCCACAATTACACCCGTTTGTGATGGCCGCCACTCGTTCTGGACTGGCTTTAATTTGGAAGATTATTTTAGTGGTCGAGCTATTAGGGCGTAGTGATGGTATGGGGTATCAACTGCATTTGTTCTTTCAACTATTTGATGTTGCAAGCATTTTAGCTTACACCCTGGCCTTTATTGCAGTGATTCAATCTATAGAGCTCATTATTTTGAAACCTCTGGATGCAAAAGCACTACGGTGGCGTCGATGACTGATATACATATTAATATCAAAGATAAAACCTACACCACAGCAGATAAACGTCAACACACTGCTATTGCTGATCTGCAATTGTCTTTACCTGAAAATAAATTTGTTTGCTTAGTCGGCCCTTCCGGTTGCGGAAAAACCACTTTGCTTAATATTATTGCCAACTTAGATACTGACTACCAAGGTGAAATTGTATTAAATCAGCAACTGTTAACACCTAAAATTGGTTACATCTTTCAAAATCCCCGACTACTTCCTTGGCGGACAGTAAGAGAAAACATTGAATTAGTATTAGATCATCATCAATCGCCTGAAATGATTGATGCATTACTTGAGTCTATGCAGTTAGCCGATGTGCAAAATGTATATCCAGAGCATTTATCACTAGGGATGAGTCGACGAGTTGCGATTATTAGAGCCTTTGCTATTAATCCTGATATTTTATTAATGGACGAACCCTTTGTCTCTTTAGATGCACCCACTGCCCGTCAAGTAAGAGATTTATTAATCAACCTATGGCAGCAACGTCCACATACTATTTTATTTGTGACTCATGATTTACGTGAGGCTATTGCATTAGCGGATAAACTCATCTTTCTATCTGCCTCACCCATGTCAGTTAACAGTGAAATTGAAGTCACCATTCCTAGAGCCGATAGACATAAGGAATCTGCAATTGAGGGCTTTCGCCAACAGTTATTAACAGAGCATCCAAAAATAAAAGAGTTGCTGTGATTTAACCTTCATTTTTCAACCTAAAAACAGTTGCAGATCCAAATAAAATACACGATACTTACGGCAGGGTTTTTCCTTTGAGTTGTCGTTACCATAAGCGTATACGACCTTTGCTGTTAGACTACTGGACAATATACATAATGAATAAAAAGATCTTAGGGCTATTAATCGCGAGCATCATATCTACACCATTAACCGCTGTTGCTAATAGTGATGACAGTCAATACCCTGCCACTAATTTTCAACCTACCGTAATTTTTGCTGATGAGTCAGCACAATCCACAAGCAATTCAGCAACAAAATCTTCATTTGATGCGGATTATCCTGCGGCTAACTTTCAACCTAAAGTACTTTATGTTGATGCATCTGCTGCTGCAAGTAACAGCAGTTCAACGGGTGAGAAATCAGTATTTGATCCAAACTACCCAGCGGCTAACTTTGAGCCTAAAGTGATTTATCCTTAACTCGATCAATACTCGCCCTTGAGACGACTGTAGTTACTCCTTTCGTACCGAGGGCGAACGCCCTATAAGATAACAGCTAAAACCCTATTTATAAAAAGTTAAATAACGATAGGTTTTGTACTTTAGAATATGCCTGTTGAGCAGCCTGCAAAGCAACTTGTTCTATATTAAACCGACTAATTGCTTCAGTAAAATCAAGATCCTCAATAACCGACAGTGTGGTTTGCATATCAAAAACAAATTTTTCATTTTGTATTTCTTGATCGTCTAATGCTCGCCCCCTACCACCGACTGAAGTGCGAGTTTCTATAATATTACTTAGGGCTGTATCCAAATCAGCTAAGACATCATTAACTGTTTTATAAAAAACATTACCTCTTTCACCCGATTCAAACCCTGTACCTGTTAGGAAATCACCGCTTATTTGGTTGATTGTGACTGTCGAACTTCCACCTGAACTGATTGAATGAAACTGAATGGGATCAGCTGTTGGATCAATTTCTATTTCCCCACTAATGCCAGCCGGAGGAGCAAGTGAAGCCGTAATCTGAGCATCAATATCAGCAATTAATGCTGCATTAGTAGGATAAACGCCACTTAATGTAATGGTTGCAGCATTGCCAACCTCATCAACCAATTCAAACTTCGCATTTGTAGTGCTATAGTCCACAGGAAAAGCTAATGAATTAATTGCTGTAATAGTCGCCGTTAAATCTACTCCTTGCCCTATCTCTCCATCAGTAAAGCCAAAGTCAGTTAAAAACTGTCCACTACCAAGCCCATCAGATATAACAATACTTGAATCCTTGCCTTCTGTTAACGAGACAAATTCAATATTATTGCCATCACTTCTTACTGCCATATTCTGACCTACAAGCTGTGGAGCTATCGCCGAAACAACCTCTTCCAGGCTCTTATAATCAGCAGCTGGCAAGGTAACATCAACGGTAGTTCCTGTATCGTCGAGCAATCTAAATTGCTCAGTACCCGCTGAATAATCGATCCCAAAATGCATAAATCG
>WTAG01000401.1 GCA_013139755.1 Methylomarinum sp.
GCGCAGATACCTTGGTTCAGCATTTAATTAAAACAGGGAATAGGGATATTACCGGAATGGATTTTCGTTGGATTCAAGATCAAAATATTCAATCGCAAAGCCTTCCATTAGAGATGGTTACCATTGAGAGACGTGAATGGGGCAATTTTTACGGACGACTACTGGCAGTAAAGGAAAATGGCAAAATCATCGCCTCAGGTGATGAAGCATGGCCAGCTGTTCAGGAAAGAATTGAGCAAGTATTGGACTATATTGAAGAAATTGAATATTTACAAAAGAAAGAAATTGGTTCTATTAACTACAGCATGGAACGACTACGCCTTAAACAAAAAAGTCTGGAATTAAAAGGCGAATGGAATGAAGAGAAAAGCAAAGCACTTGCTGAAGAGAGGGCCAGTTTAAATAAGGAATATCAGTCTTATCAAATTCAATTAGAGAACTTATATGCGATTATTAGACGAGATAGCCTGGTTGCCAAAGCACCGGGTGGATTAGAGCTGGAAATTCCATTAGAAACAGTGGTTAGGGTGATTCGGCCAAATACAATGAATGTTTTAGACAAGTCAATTCATTACATTAAAAAATTTGTCGAGTTTGTTACGGAAGACCCGAGAGAAGCCAATACTGAAGGCGGTATTTTTCCTGCAATATTCGGTACGGTAATGATGGTGATGTTAATGGCTGTGATCGTGACACCTTTGGGTGTTATTGCGGCGGTTTATTTGCGGGAGTACGCTCAGCAAGGTTTTATGACTCGGTTAATCAGGATTGCGGTTAATAACCTGGCGGGTGTGCCTTCAATTGTTTACGGTGTATTTGGCTTAGGTTTCTTTGTTTATATATTGGGCGGAAGTATTGATGATTTGTTTTTCCCTGAATCAGCACCCGCACCCGTATTTGGTACTCCAGGATTATTATGGGCTTCTTTAACATTAGCGTTATTAACGTTACCAGTGGTGATTGTTTCAACCGAAGAAGGTTTGTCGCGAGTACCTAAATCTATTCGTGAAGGCAGTTTGGCTTTAGGGGCAACAAAAGCAGAAACCTTATGGCGGACGGTATTGCCTATGGCTAGCCCTGCAATGATGACAGGGTTAATATTAGCGGTGGCAAGAGCAGCGGGTGAAGTGGCACCATTGATGTTAGTGGGAGTTGTTAAATTAGCACCGACGCTACCTTTGGATGGAAACTTTCCTTTCTTGCATTTAGACAGAAAGTTTATGCATTTAGGGTTTCATATCTATGATGTAGGCTTTCAAAGTCCAAATGTCGAGGCGGCAAGACCATTAGTTTATGCCACATCATTACTATTAGTGATGGTAATAATCGGGCTGAATTTATTTGCGATTGGCATCAGAAATAATTTGCGAGAGAAGTTTAGAGCCTTGGAAGGGATGTAAGAGTCGTAAGGAAAAAGTGAATTCTCACTATTGAATCATCGTTTCTACGTAGGGGATTCGGTGGCGCAGTTCCCGTATTCCACTTCGTTTTATACGGGCTACATTATTAACAATATATTCCCAAGCAGCGCTTGAGAACCAGGAAATATAAAATGACAGATACATGTATTATAGTAGAAGATTTAAATCTGTATTACGGTGATAAGCAGGCATTATTTAATATCAATATGGAAATTCCCCGAAAAAAAGTGACTGCCTATATTGGTCCTAGTGGCTGTGGCAAATCAACTTTATTGAGAAGTATCAACCGCATGAATGATTTGGTTGATAGCGCCAAAATTGACGGCAAAATCTTGCTGGATGGTGAAGACATCTATGACAAATCAGTCAATGTTGCAGATTTGCGTAGACGCGTCGGAATGGTGTTTCAAAAACCAAACCCTTTTCCAAAATCAATTTATGAGAATGTTGCATATGGATTGCGAATTCAAGGGATAAATGATCGTCGTATCTTGGATGAAACGGTTGAAAAGTCATTAAAAAGTGCGGCACTTTGGGGCGAAGTTAAAGATCGTTTACATGATAATGCATTGGGTATGTCAGGTGGTCAGCAACAGCGATTGGTAATTGCCAGAGCAATTGCAATTGAGCCTGAAGTCATGCTGTTAGATGAACCTGCTTCTGCATTGGATCCTATTTCAACCTTAAAGATTGAAGAGCTAATCCACGAGTTAAAAGAGCAATATACTATTGTTATTGTCACGCATAACATGCAACAAGCGGCGCGGGTTTCTGATCACACAGCATTTATGTATATGGGGAAATTAATTGAATTTGGTGCAACTAACGAATTGTTTACCAATCCAGTTAAAAAACAAACTGAAGACTATATTACTGGCCGTTACGGGTGATTGGTTTATTTCCCCTCACCCAACCCTCTCCCTTTGGAGAGGACTTTATCTAATTTAAAGGAGAAAATAATGGAAAACAGAGCAAGTGGGCAACACATTTCTCATTTATTTGATGAAGAAATGGAAGATATTCGTAATAAAGTTTTAGCTATGGGTGGTTTGGTTGAACGACAGATAGAACTAGCAGTTAAAGCTTTTATGACCGGTGATCAAGATTTAGCTGAAAAGGTTTTGCAGCAAGATGAGACGGTTAATAAACTGGAAATGGAAATAGATTATGACTGCGTTCAGGTCATAGCTAAACGTCAGCCAGCGGCAATTGATTTACGTATGTTGATGTCTATTATTAAAGCGATTACCGATCTGGAACGCATCGGTGATGAAGCAGGGCGCATAGCTAAAATGGCTATTCGTTTAGATGCAACCGACCATCACCATGATCAATATCATGAAATTAATCACCTGGTTGATATGGTGCGCGGAATGTTAAGTGGTAGTTTGGATGCATTTGCTCGTATGAATGTAGAAAGTGTCATCGAAATCACCGGAAAAGATGAGAGTGTTGATCGTGAATATGGCAGTATTATTCGGCAGCTCATTACAAAAATGATGGAAGACCCTCGAAATATTACTCGGACTATTGATATTTTGTGGACTGTTCGATCTTTAGAGCGAATAGGTGATCATGCCTGCAATATTTGTGAGCATGTGGTGTATATGGTTAAAGGTGACGACGTACGTCATTTAAGCCAAGACGAACTGGAAAGTAAAATTAGACAATGACATTACTAAATATTCTGGTTGTTGAAGATGAAGACGCCATCAGAGAAATGCTAGTGATGGTGTTGGAACAAGCGGGTTTAAATGTTCATGCTGTTGCAAGTGCTGAAGAAGCGCAATTATCTCTTGCTGATAATGCCAGGCCGGATTTGATCTTACTGGACTGGATGTTGCCTGGTATTAGTGGTGTTGAATTAGCCAGGAGATTAAAACAGGATGATTTGTTTAACACATTACCCATTATCTTACTCACAGCCAGAGGTGAAGAGGAAGATAAGGTGCGTGGGCTCGAAATTGGCGCAGATGATTATATGACTAAACCATTTTCACCCAAAGAACTGATAGCTAGAATTAAAGCTGTACTGCGGCGTAGTGGAAAAAGCATAAAAGAAGAAGTATTAAATATTAGTGATATTGTTTTAGATGTTAATAAACATAGAATCACTATCGGTGGGAAGGCAATCATTGTCAGCCCAACTGAATTTAAATTAATGCATTTTTTTATGACACATCAAGATGATGTCTATAGTCGAACTCAGTTGCTAGACCATGTTTGGGGGCGTAGTGCCTATATTGAAGAGCGAACAGTCGATGTTCATATACAGCGATTAAGAAAAATCCTTAGTGAGTATGGAAAAGATGACTTAATTCAGACCGTTAGAGGTTTTGGTTATCGTTTCTCAGTGGTGGAATAATGTCTGGTTTGTGGCTTTTTCGAAGAGAATTGATGTATATCGCGTTATTTATAACAATAGCGGCGATTTTGAGTCACTTTACAGGGTATTTTATCTATATGGTTGTGCTGATTTTAAGTGTTGCACTTATTCGGCAGGCTGTATTGTTATCTCGATTAGAACGTTGGTTAAGCCGTGGCGCTGGCGGTAAGGTTCCTACAGCGACAGGCATTATAGGTGATATTTATTATCACTTTTACCGAATCAAAAAAAATGAGAAAAGCCGTAAAAAGAAGTTAGGAAAAATAATTGAGCAGTTTCGCAAATCAACCGATGTTTTGCCTGATGCCGCAGTAGTGCTGGGTAATTATGATG
Organism: Methylomarinum sp.; assembly: GCA_013139755.1. The sequence goes on from WTAG01000401.1 coordinate 4,141, forward strand.
AAATTGAATGGTCAAATAAATTAGCTAGAGTTGTTTTAGGGATAAAAAAATCGGATAAAGGTCAGCGTATTGATAATCTGATTCGAACACCTGAATTTGCAGGGTTTCTGAAATGCAAGGATGAGAAGCAAGTGCTGATCATGCCTTCTCCGGTTGATAGTAAAATAATCTTGCAATATCGGTTGGTGAGTTATTCAGAGGGGCAGCATTTGATTATTGCTCATGATGTGACTCAGCAGAAAAATATGGAGTTGATGCGAAAAACCTTTGTTGACAATGTATCGCATGAGCTTAGAACGCCATTAACTGTTCTAAAAGGTTATTTAGAAACCTTGCAGGATATGGGGGATGTGCATCCAGATATGTTAAGCCTATCATTAAATCAAATGTATGCACAAACGGAACGGATGCAGTATTTGGTGGATGACTTGTTGCTATTGGCGCGTTTAGAAACACAAAAAAAACAAATGGAGTGTGTGGATGCAAGCGCATTACTCAGAAGTATTTGTTTAGAAGGTGTTGCGATAGATAAATCTAAGCAACGGATAGAATTAAGCATTGAATGTGAATGTAATATTTTTGGTGAGGAGCAAGACTTACGCAGTGCTTTTACCAATATACTCATAAATGCCTTAAAGTACTCGGCAGATGACTCGCTAGTTAAAGTTATTTGGAGAAAATCAGAGCTGGGTCTGATTTATGAAGTGATAGATCAAGGCGAAGGCATTGCACAAGCAAACATTCCCAGATTAACCGAACGCTTTTATCGTGTTGATGTAAGGCGAAGCAAAAAACTAAGTGGCACAGGTTTAGGACTGGCAATTGTAAAGCATGTATTGATGCGACATGATGCGAGGCTGGAAGTAACCAGCAAGCTGGGCAAGGGAAGCCGCTTCAGGTGTATATTCCCTAGTTCACTGGTCTGTTAATAGGCTCTTAAAACGCTGTGTCTTGTAATTATGGGTAAGGCGAAGCTAAAGAGATTGTGAAAGTATTTAATACCAATCCCAATATATTTTTATATCAAAAAAGTGAGATGTAGCCTGTATGGAGCATTGTGGAATACAGGATGAATTGCACGTTTATTCCCGTATTACGCGACGCTCCATACTATTCTGGTAGGCTGGGTTGAGGTACGAAACCCAGCATCAAAGAATTACGCAAACTGTCATGTTTTAACTTAATGACAGATAGTCTTTAATAGGGTGGAAACGTGTCACACATTCCACCATTTATCATCTGCTGTATTAACTACTTTGGGACTGGGTACTATATATTGTGATGCTTAAAGGCTCAGGGAATGACCAAAGAAAATAATCAATTTTCCCAAGTAGTGACTTAAAGTTAAATGGTTTTAAAACAGCACTCACGGCATCATCATCTAAATCTAGAATATAATCAGTTACATTGTCAAAATCACTGGCGGTAATAAAAATAACAGGGATGTGTTTTAAAAACTCACTTTGTTTTAAGGTCTTTAAAACGTCATAACCGCTCATTTCAATACTAGCGTCGACTCAATGAAATCATAAGAGATACGGTTAAGTGCGATAAATCGTTTCGATCAAGTGAAAGCCAAATTTAGTTTTAATTGGCCCGTGCACTGTCAGTATTGGCTTCTTGAAAACCACATTATCAAAAGCTTTCAGCATCTTACCGGGGCCAAACTCACCGAGGTTGCCGCCCTTCTTCGCAGAGTTACACAATGAGTGCTTTTTCGCGAGGCTGTCAAAGTCAGCGCCACCCGCTAATTTTCGTTTGAGTGTCTCCGCCTCATCTTTGGTTTTTACTAAAATATGTCGTGCCATTGCCCTTGCCATTAGTAACTCTCTTCTCGCTAATATTATTTATTACAAGCAACCATGCTCTGCCCGGTTAGTTAGTGTTAGGGCCAGCAGTTTACCTTGGCTATTGGGTTTTTGTTAGACTATAGCTAACTTTGATACTTCGCCTAGGTTATTTGTTTGTAACTGTACGTTTAAAAACAACTAAATTCTTCTTTTGTTTCCGGAATTCTAACTCCTCAAATGACCATTCCCATAGGCCACCCACTTGTATGTAGTCAACTCATCAGGTCCAACCGGGCCGCGGGCATGAAGTTTGTCCGTGCTGATGCCGACGACCGACCCCAAACCATAATCGCCGCCACCTGACAATCTTGTCGAAGCATTGATCAATACCGATGCTGAATCAACCTGTTGTTCAAATTTTTTAGCCATTTTCAAACTTTGTGTGACAATGCCATCGGTATGTCCCGAGCCATAGTTATTGATATGATCAATAGCCTCTTCAATACCTCTGACGATCTTTACTGAAAGGATCGGCGCCAGATATTCGGTATGCCAGTCATCTTCCGTCGCCGGGGAGATGTCTTGCAATATCTTTTGTGTCTGTTCGCATCCACGCAGTTCGATATTGTTTGAATCAAATGCCGTCTGCAGCAGTGGTAGCATTTGCTCAGCACACTTTTTATCGACTAATAGCGTTTCCAGCGCGTTACAAACCTGAACACTTTGGCATTTAGAATTAATCGCTAGATCGACTGCTTGTGCCGGGTCGGCGTCTTCCGCCAAATAGAGATGACAGATGCCATCATAATGTTTGATGACAGGAATTCGAGTGCCCTCGGCAATTCGTTTAATCAAGCCTTTACCGCCACGAGGAATCAATACGTCCACATATTCATCCATTTTCAGCAGTTCACCAACCGCTTCATGACCTGGAATGCGGATGATTTGTATGGCGTGTTGTGGAAGCCCTGCTTCAACAGCGCCTTTAATCATGGCATCAGTCAGCAACGTGTTAGTTTGTAGTGCTTCCGATCCGCCTCGCAAGATGACTGCATTACCACTTTTTATACAGACGCCGGCCGCATCGGTGGTGACATTGGGCCGCGATTCGTAAATAATGCCGATGACGCCTAGCGGCACCGATTTTTTCCAGACCTGCAATCCGGCAGGATTGGTATGACCTTCTAGCACACGATTTAACGGGTCCGGACGCTGAGCCACTTTTCTTAGCCTGGAGAGCATGTACCGAAATACTTTGTCGTCTATGGTCAAACGTTTGATCATTGCAGGTGACTGTCCATCCTGCCGGGCTTTTTCGACTTCCTGAGCATTTATTTCCAGAACCTGCTGCTTAACCGATTCAAGCGAGTCAGCCATTTTCGAAAGCGCGAGATCACGCTGTGACTCAGGGGTTGATGATAATTGACGTGCAGCTAAGCTACTTTGTTGGGCAATTTCTTTAACGGTAGGGGTGTTCATAATCTAACAGGTCGTTTTTAAATGGCGGTTAAAAAGATGGGCACACTTTAGTTTTGCCCATCCTACCTATACACAGTGATCTAACTAACGATAACGCTTAGCCATCTCAGCCAATGGAATCGCTTTGATTTTACTGGCATGACCAGCACTGCCAAAGGCTTCATAACGTGCCTGACAAAGTGTTTGCATGGCATCTCTGGCTGCTTTATAAATCTTACGTGCATCTAAGTCATTTGCATTTTCCGGCTGAGCTAAATATTGGCGAATGGCACCTGTTGAGGCCATACGCAAGTCTGTATCAATATTTACTTTGCGGACACCATATTTAATGCCTTCAACAATTTCATTAACTGTCACACCATAGGTTTGGGGAATTTCGCCGCCATGATCATTAATGATTTTTAGCCAGTCTTGCGGTACGGAACTTGAGCCGTGCATTACAAAGTGGGTATTGGGTAAGCGTTGTTGTAAGGTTTTTAAACGACTGATCACTAATACATCACCCGTTGGCGGCTTGCTAAATTTATACGCACCATGACTGGTGCCAATTGCGACTGCCAAGGCATCAAC
>WTAG01000704.1 GCA_013139755.1 Methylomarinum sp.
AACTGAATCCTGAAGGCGTGCCACAAGCACCTTATGCATGCACAGATGAGTCGGAGAAATAAACGATGAAAGTAAGAGCAAATTTTTCACTGGTGATGAATCTCGATAAATGTATCGGTTGCCACACGTGCTCAGTGACGTGTAAAAATGTCTGGACCAACCGTAAAGGGGTTGAGTACGCTTGGTTCAATAATGTCGAAACAAAACCTGGTATTGGTTACCCCAAAAACTGGGAAGACCAAGAAATGTGGAATGGAGGCTGGGAATTAGTTAATGGAAAGCTTCAATTAAAATCAGGGAGCCGTAGAAATATTCTAAAAAATATTTTTATGAACCCTAATATGCCAACCATTGATGATTATTACGAACCCTTTACTTATGACTATGCCACTTTACAAAATAGTGCGCTAGTTGAAGCCACTCCGACAGCTAGACCTCGATCTTTGATTGATGGCTCACGGATGGAAAAAATTGAGTGGGGACCCAACTGGGAAGATGACTTAGGTGGTAAATTTAAACACCGTAGTGTTGATGTCAACTTTAGTGATATGGAAAAACAAATATATGGTGAGTTTGAACAAACTTTCATGATGTATTTGCCTCGCATGTGTAACCATTGTGTTAACCCTGCTTGTGTTGCAGCCTGCCCTTCTGGCTCTTTATACAAACGCGAAGAAGACGGTATTGTGTTGGTTGATCAGGACAAATGTCGTAGCTGGCGCATGTGTATCAGTGCTTGTCCATACAAAAAAATGTTCTACAACTGGGAATCGGGTAAAGCTGAGAAATGTACTGGCTGTTACCCTCGTGTAGAGTCTGGCTTGCCTACTGTATGTTCAGAGTCTTGTGTGGGCCGTATTCGTTATAACGGCATCATGCTTTATGATGCTGATCGCATTGAAGAATTAGCTTCTGTTGAAAATGATCAAGATTTATATCAAGCACAACTTGATTTATTCCTTGATCCTAATGATCCAGAAGTCATTAAACAAGCAAAAGAAGATGGTATTCCTGAGTCTTGGATGGATGCTGCACGCAAATCGCCTATTCGTAAATTGATTGTCGATTGGAAAGTCGCTTTTCCTTTACATCCAGAGTTCCGTACTTTACCTATGGTTTGGTATGTGCCACCTCTATCACCTGTTCAATCACAAATTGATCAAGGTAATTTATCGACGATGGCAGACGGTGCAATTCCAAGCATTGAAACCCTTCGTTTACCAATGAAGTATCTGGCTAATATGTTTACAGCTGGGGATGAGAAACCTATCGTTGCAGCTCTAAAACGTATGATTGCCATGCGTAGTTTTTACCGCTCTAAAAACGTTGACGGCATAACTAATTTAGCGGTATTGGAAGAAGTTGGCTTAACGGAAGATCAGGTTAATGAAATGTATCGTTATATGGCGATTGCAAATCATGAAGATCGTTTTGTAGTCCCTACCAGTCATGAAGAACTTCGCCAAGAAGATTTCCATACTTTCCAAGGACAAAATGGCTTCACTTTTGGTAATGATGGTTGCAGTATCAGTGCTAATGCTTCTCTATTTCCTGATAAACGTAAAAAGACTGCAGATAATCTGGAGTTTGTACGTTATCACCCAGCAGCTAAGCGTTCTGATGGGGAAAAAGCATGACGCAGATCTACAAGGTACTTTCCGTTCTACTGGAATACCCGACTAAAGATTTAACAGCTCATTGGGATGATATGAATCAGCTCATTAATGAGCTGCCAAATCTGGCGAAGGAAGACAACAAGCTTCTCAGTGGGTTTACCCACTGGGCAGCTAGCCTGTCTTTAACAAAATTTCAGGCAGAATACGTTAATAACTTTGATATGACGGCTGAGAACTCGCTTTACCTTACTTATCATTTATTTGATGAACAAGACCGTGATAGAGGCCCTGCTCTAATAGAACTGACAGAGCTTTATAAAACCACCGGTTTTGAAATAGGCAGTGGTGAGTTACCTGATTATCTGCCATTGATTTTGGAATATGTCTCAACGATGGATGATAAAGCAAGTGCTCTGGCATTTTTGCAACAAACATCCCAGGCAGCCGACATTATCGCCAGCAATCTGGAAAAAAATGAAAGTCCATACGCACCACTGGTCAGAATGGTGGCTCGTCACGGACATGTTGAAGATATTGCAGCATAGGACTTATTATGAACTTAAGTAATTTACTCTTTGGGGTTTACCCCTACATTGCCCTGACTACATTTTTTGTAGGCAGTTTAATTCGTTTTGATAGAGAGCAATACACCTGGAAAGCAGATTCTAGTCAAATATTTGAAAAAGAACAGCTACAAAAAGGCAGCATTCTGTTTCACATTGGTGTATTAGCTTTATTTATGGGCCATTTCGCAGGATTGGTCACGCCACACTCATGGTTTTTAGCCATGGGCGTATCGGACATGATGCATCAAATTGTTGCTATTTCAGCAGGCGCTGCATTTGGTTCTTTATGCATGATGGGCGGTGTTATTTTATGGAAACGCCGTATGTATCATCCAAGAGTGAGAGCAAACAGCCGTTTTA
>WTAG01000261.1 GCA_013139755.1 Methylomarinum sp.
TGATGAAATATTCAGCATGTCTATAGATAATGCACAACCAGATAACCATCGCATTGCTGTCCGTTACGTAAGAGATGATATTACAGCCGTACTCATTCAATCATACTTATTTAAACCATCAAAAAAACTACTGGTTAAATTACTTGATATTAGCAGTAAAGGTGCTTTAATAAACAGTAAATATAAATTTTCAGAGAAAAAAAAAGTAACACTTGAATTAGTATTTAAAGACCAGAGAAAATTTATCATCAGCAGCCAAGTCATTCACCACAAAAACAATTGCTATGGCTTAAAATTCGATCATACTAATAATGATCTGGGTGATTATCTACTCATTTCACAAAATGACTTAACATTTAAATGAACTTTGTAATACATCAGCAATCAAACTGTAAGTTTGATAAAACAGCCTTTTATAAGGATTCGCCATGGAAATCAACAATCAACAACTTAATTCTCAACAATCTATTCCAGCAAATAGCGCGCAAAATCAAAAAATTGCAAATGATGAAATAAACACAAAAGAGCAAGAAACACTCCAAAACTCAGACAAAACAGTTAATTTATCGAATGAGGCAGTTAAACTATCATCATCAACCAATAAAAGCAGCGCCTCTCAAATAACCAACGAAGAACAAGCAGAGCAGTCTGCCGCTCAATTTAAACAGGATACTATCAATTCTCCTGGCTTAGCTCAAAAAGCACAAAGCAATGAATTAAGCGCTGATTTTGCAAGCAATTTAATTAACTAAGCTATAGCACATGCCCCAACCTGTTTTAAATGAAATCTATGTTTACCCTGTTAAGTCACTTGCTGGAATAAAGGTTTCAAACTGGGTTGTTAATAAAAAGGGCCTGTTACACGATAGAAAATGGATGCTCATTGATAGTAACAACCAATTTCTAAGTCAGCGCCGCTTACCTAAAATGGTCTTAATTAAAACGCAATTAACTGAAGACCAGCTTATTCTCAGCACAGAATCATCAGGTAGCATCACATTACCTTTATACCCAGATGATGGAACTACCATTGATACAACGATTTGGCATGATCAATGTGCCGCAAATACCACTAGCCCAGAAGTTGATCAATGGTTAAGTGATTTCTTAGACATTGATTGTAAACTGGTCTACCAAGCGGATGATGTCATTCGGCCTGTTGACCCTCATTACGCCTCAACAACTGATCAGGTCAGTTTTTCTGATGGCTTCCCCTTTTTAATTATCTCCGACGCATCACTTGACTCACTAAACCAAGCGATGAACCTACAATTGCCCATCGAAAGATTTCGCCCCAATTTAGTCATTTCCCAGTGTAAAAGTTACGCGGAAGATAGCTGGCGTGAGATCAGCATTAACAACATCAGCTTCAGACTACCCAAACCATGTTCCAGATGCTCAGTACCCACAATAGACACTAAAACAGCTCAAACCAACAAAGAACCATTAACAACGCTCAACCGTTTACGCAAATGGAATAATCAGGTTTATTTTGGACAAAATGCCTTACATGACAATACTGGTCGATTATCTATAGGTAACGCTGTAGAAATCACTCGCACTGGTTCTAATCAGCCCCCTTTATAAACACTGTTTTAACATTGCCTACACCCCTTAATTACAGTTAGAATACTGCTTTAAATTCTTATACTACAGATTGTTGCAATTACAATTTCAGTATTTATAAACAGTGTTTAATCCTGTTTTTTATTTGTACTACTCAACTAAATCAATGAGCTCAACAGAAAACCAACCTTCATCCAATTTTATTCGCCACATTATTACTCAAGACTTAAGTAATAATAAAAATGACGGAAAAGTCATCACACGTTTTCCACCAGAGCCTAATGGCTATCTACATATTGGACATGCTAAGTCTATTTGTCTAAATTTTGGTATGGCAACTGAGTACAACGGCAACTGTAATCTACGTTTTGATGATACAAATCCTGAAAAAGAAAGTGTAGAATTCATGGAGGCTATTGAAGGTGATGTTGAATGGCTTGGGTTTAAATGGGCAGAAAAGCACCATGCTTCCGATTACTTTGAGCAACTTTACAACTACGCAGTTCAACTTATAAAAGGTGGCCATGCTTATGTTGACAGTTTAAATGCAGAACAAACACGCGAATACCGTGGCTCCCTTACCCAGCCAGGTAAAGAAAGTCCTGACAGAAGTCGTTCTATCGAAGATAACCTTGCCTTATTTGAAGGTATGCGCAATGGCGATTATGCAGATGGGCAATATATTTTACGCGCAAAAATTGATATGGCTTCGCCAAACATGAACATGCGTGACCCCGCTCTTTACCGCATTAGACGTATGCACCACCAACGCACAGCTCATGATTGGTGTTTGTACCCTATGTATGATTTTACCAATTGTCTTTCAGATGCAATAGAAGGAATCACACACTCACTTTGCACATTAGAGTTTGAAGCTCATCGCCCTCTTTATGATTGGGTTTTAGAAAAGCTAGAAACACCTTGCCATCCTCAACAAATAGAATTTGCCAGATTACAGCTTGAATATACCATCGTAAGTAAACGTAAACTTGCTCAGCTCGTTAATGAAAACCATGTTAAAGGCTGGGATGATCCACGCATGCCGACTATCGCAGGAATGCGCCGAGCTGGCTATACACCAGCATCGATTCGTGATTTTTGTGAGCGCATTGGTATTACCAAAAAAGATTCCTGGATCGAAATGGCAGTATTAGAAAACTGTATTCGTGAAGACTTAAACGAAAATGCACCCCGCGCCATGGCAGTACTAAAACCATTACGCGTTGTCATAGAGAATTACCCTGAAGATCAAGTTGAAACACTTGAGGTAAGTAACCACCCTCAAAAACCAGAACTGGGGCATAGAAACATCCCGTTCTCCAAAGTAATTCTTATAGAGCAAGATGACTTTGCTGAAATACCTCCAGCAAAATACAAACGCCTTATTGAGGGTGGTGAAGTACGTCTACGCAGCTCTTACGTAATAAAATGCAATGAAATCATCAAAGATGAAAATGGCAACATCACTGAGTTACGCTGTAGTTATGACCCAGAAACATTAGGAAAAAAACCTGAGGGACGAAAAGTAAAAGGAGTAATTCATTGGGTTTCTGAACAACATTCACTGCCTGCAGAAATACGCATATATGATCGTTTATTTCGTATAGCAAATCCAGAATCAGAAGAAAACTACCTTGATGCACTAAACCCAGATTCACTTGAAATTCTTTCAGACGTTAGAGTTGAAGCCAGTCTAGCAGAGGCTAAGCCAAGTGACCGATTCCAATTTGAACGCACAGGTTATTTCTGTGTTGATAGTGAAGACAGTTGTTCTGGGAATCTAGTCTTTAATAGAACCGTCACTTTGCGTGACACTTGGTAACAGCGTATACCTCCTTCTCTTCCTCTACGCTGTTTATTAATAGCGTTTAATAGAGAAGGCTGCGGAACGAATGCTAGCACGCTGGTAAGTAGTTGGGAAATGCATAATGGCCAAGGATGGCCTATAATTGAAAACTAAAAGAAGATGGGCTTCAGGATAACAACTTGGCATATCCTCCGCTATTGATGCGCCTCCTATCGTTAGCACACCCAAAGCCATCACCTCAGCTTAAAGTAGCACCGCTCTGTACGCGAACCTTAACTTAAGGTAAACAATTTATCAAAGTTTGCTATTTCCAAAATCTTTCTTACATCAGGCTTTGCACTCTTAATAAGCACAGCACTCTTATTGTCACCGACCTTATCTCGCAAAACCAATAACATACCCAATGCAGAACTATCCACATAATCCGTGTTAGCCATATCCACAACAATAGTTTTTATTTCTTGAGTTGCTTGCTCTGTTGCCTTTCTAAAGTCTTGATGAACACCAAAATCAAAACGTCCAGAAACTTTAATTACTAAAGTCTGTGTCCCTGTGTCTATATCTGTATTTATTGCCATTTTTAATTCCTATCACTAAAATAATTCAATATCGCCTTCATCCATTGATTCTTGAGACACCGCTTTGTTTTCTGTTATACCCCATTGCTGCCTCATCTCATTTAAACGGACAATTCCTTCTTCTAACTCATTTACCCATGTAGAGCCGCTACCCGTCTTAAATGCTCCCAGCCCAATTCCAAGTTCATCACTTACAGCCTGAAAGTGCTGAGTATTAAGCGATAAATAATCAACACGCTGCCGAGTCATGTCTTCAAATTGCAATCCTCTCACTGCATGCCCAACGCTATCCTCGATTTGATCAGATATCCCTGACACTTCTGCTATCTTCAATGCAATTGAATCATTCATCTTCGTTATAGCTTGCATCATAGTATTAATATTTGATTTTGAGCTAATAGCAACATTCATATCTTTGGATGCCATAGCCTCAATCATATCTTGCGCCAAGGTGATATTTTTCTTTGACGCATTTACAACAACTCTAATTTCTTCACTAAATTTATCAGAGTTTCTAGATAAATTTCGCACCTCATCAGCAACAACCGCAAAGCCTCTACCTGCTTCTCCGGCTCTCGCGGCCTCAATTGCTGCATTTAAAGCCAATAAATTAGTCTGATCAGCAATACCTTGAACATCAGTCAACAGTTTTTCAACCTTAGACATATGTTCACCGACATCATTAATCACCCCCACCATTTGCATACTTTGCTTACTAATCAATAAAATATGATCAACAAAGAATTTAAGCACATTATCTGTTTCTTCAGCAAATTTAGTAAAATTCAAACCTTCAGTATCTAAATTCCCACCAAGATCACTCATTAATGAATGAACAACAGCTGACTGCTCAGCTGTCAGGCTATGCAAGCCGTTAAAACTACCGCTCATTGTGTTTACAGCATCTGCAACAACAGTTTTTAATTGTAACAATTCTGTTTGAAAAAACCGAATCTCTTGCTCCACACAATCATTTACACCTGAAATATATTTATCAATCGCAATCTGTAAATTGTCATCATCCAATGTTTCATTTTGTATTTCATGATCTTTTTCCAGGCGATAATATACAAATACCCATACAAAAAACATTAAAGGCAAAAACACCCAGTAAAGTACTTTAATAGTAACAAAAACAGGTAGTACGACTGCTACCAATAAAACCACAAAAGGTAGCCAAGTTTTCTTCAAACAGAATATCATAAAACAATCCCTACCTTGCTAATGCCATAATCTGAGTAGCCACTTTATCTAATGGAACAACATAATCTGCAGCACCTAGCTTAAAAGCCTCACCCGGCATACCCCAGACCACACTCGTTTCCTCATCCTGGATAATATTAATTGACCCTGCATCTTTCATTTCTTTCATTGCCATTGCGCCATCTGCTCCCATCCCTGTCAACATGACACCAATGGCATTACTACCCACGTTTTGTGCGACTGACCGGAACATCACATCTACAGAAGGCTTATGTCGATTCACTGGTGGTCCATCATTTAATTTACATATATACCTAGCACCATCTCTGATAACTAATAAATGGCGATCACCGGGGGAAATATAAATATTGCCAGGTAATATTTGTTGTCCATCTTTAGCAACACAAGCTGTCATGCCAGATGCCTCATTTACATGTTTGGTAAATGACTCGCTAAATGCTGCAGGGAGATGCTGAGAAATAACAATCGCAGGCGTATCACGTGATAACCCCCGAATCACCACTTTAATAGCTTCAGTCCCCCCTGTAGAAGAACCTAAAGCAATAATCTTATCCGTTGTTTTAAATTGTTTTTTAGCTGGTCTCGCTGATATAACGGCGTCAGCTGAATGTTTCTCAACTACCACAATAGGGGGAGGACTGTCTTTAGGCTTTACCTCTAAAGTCCGTACACGTGCCTTAGCAGCCATTTTAACTTTAGCAATAATATCTTCAGCATACTCATTAAGCGTATTTGATACATCAACTTTTGGTTTAGCTACAAAATCAACAGCACCTAATTCTAATGCTTCCAAAGTTACAGCTGCACCCTTCTCTGTCAATGTCGATATCATCACCACTGGCATGGGTCTTAAACGCATTAAATTACGTAAAAAAGTAAGTCCATCCATCCTCGGCATTTCAATATCCAAGGTCAATACATCAGGGTTTAATTTTTTTATTTTTTCTCTAGCAGCAATAGGATCAATTGCTGTACCCACCACCTCAATATCATCAGATGAATTAAAAATTTGCGTTAACATTTGCCTGATCAAGGCCGAATCATCAACAATCAATAATCGTATTTTTTTTGTCATTCCATTCTCTAGAATAATTCAATATCACTTTCAACTGGTGTGTCTTTAATTGAAGTACGGTACTGTCTTTCGCGTGAAGCAATGGTCTCATTATGCAGATCTTTAATTTTCTTCATCCGAACTTTGCCCGTTTTGGGGAAAAAATTCACTTTCCTAGGATAGATATCTCCAAGATCTTGAGAAGCAACTCGCAAAGCTTCTGTATCAATATACTCCAATACAAAATTAATATTGCGTAAACCAACATCACCTAAAGTAGGAATAATCTTGCCACCACCAAACACTTTAACCTCAAGATTTTTACGCTTACCACCATTTGCTAATATGACATTAATCAAATGCTCCATAGCGTAATTACCATAGCGAGTTGCATTACCTACTACTGATTCTACGCCTTCATTTAATTTAAACTTACTGGTTTCCGGCAACATAAAGTGATTCATCCCGCCCACACCGGTTTCTGTATCCCTAATGCAAGCAGATATACAAGAACCTAAAACAGTTGTAACCATTTCATCTGCAACCGTAACATAATATTCACCCGGAAGGATTTTAGCGGCAACCACATTATGCTGCTTATCCCAATACCGATTTATATCCTCAAAACCTAAAATAGAGGGACTTGCAATTATAGTCTTTTCACTCATTTTATTTTTTTATAAATCGTATTTCCTATTAAATTAAAATCAGTATCAAGCTGATTCAATGATTCTGAATGTCCAATAAATAAATGAGAGCCCACAACTAACAGTTTCCCATACCGCTGAGCTAAATGTTCTTTTGTTTCCCTATCAAAATAAATTAATACATTCCTACAGAAAATAAAATCAAAATTACTTTTCATAGGCCACTCTTCCATTAAATTTAATTGCTTAAAACGAATAACTGCTTGGCAACTTTTACTGATTTTAACTTTATTTGAATTAATACCTGTGCCTCGTTTAAACCATTTCTTTATAGTACTGGCTGGTAAACCGTCCACCCTATCACTGGTATAAATACCATCTGCCGCAGTTTGTAATACATTCGTATCTAAATCTGTTGCCAATATTTTTATATCCCAACCACTTGGCACGTTTTCTAACAAGGTCATTGCCAAGGAATAAGGCTCTTCACCAGTAGAGCAACCAGCTGACCAGACAGTTATTTTTTTTGTATTACTATTTCGCTTTAAAACCTCAGGAAGCACCGTATTTTTAAGGTATTCAAAATGATGTTTCTCTCTAAAAAACGAGGTTAAGTTTGTTGTTACCGCATTTATAAACTCTGTAAATTCAAGCTCTTGGTTATCTTGTAAATATTGGCAATATTCCTTAAAATTTGCCAGGCCTTTCATACGCACTCTTTTTGAGAGTCTTGAATAAAACATATCAAACTTATCATCAGGAACTAAAATTCCAGAATGATCGTTAGATATTTTTCTTAATACATCAAAGTCTTCACGAGTATATTCAAATTCACGTTGTTTTGCTGACACGATCGTCCTCTTGGAAAAATGGGGTATTAAATAAGTCGAATGAGAAAAGCTACGTTACACCCATCGCTCTAATCTTTAGCAGAGCTGGAAATAAGAACCGATCAAAAGAACCCTGAAGAAGCCTGATCCAGACCTAGAATTTCAGACAAACCTAATAATTCCGCAGCTTCAATAAATTTATCAGAAGGAAAATCAATAATAACCTCTTTACCTAATTTACTGGCTGTCTGCTTTAACACAGCTAATAACTGCAATGTACTGGTATCAACTGAAGTGACATCCGATGCATCAATCTCAAATATATCCTCAGTTTCTAACAATTTTAAAAACTCCTCATGTAACGCACCAATACCCTGAATATTTAGCGTAGCATTTAGAGTCACTGTTGAAGCGTTATTACTCTCTTTACTTTCTTCAACAGTCAGTTCGAGTTCTGTTGTAGTAGCACTGGCCTCTTCAGCCGTATCATCAACAATAGCAACATTATTAGCTGCTTGTTCATCTTTAACAATGATTTCTGCTTTAGTTTCTCCCGGATTTTCAGCATCATTATTATCAGCTACTTCTTCATCCATCCATGCCAACGGATCAAAACCAATTAAACCCTTATCTTCTTTTTCTGCCATCACATTACCTTGCCTTCTAAAAAGTCTTTTGCCAGACTTCTAAAATCTCTTGCTGACCGGCTTCCCGGGCGATATTCCAGAATAGTTTTACCAAAACTTGGGCATTCCGCCAACAATGCCGTTTCTCTAATGACAGTGCTTAATACCTGGTTCGGAAAGTGCTGTAACATTGTATTTAAAACGTCTTTAGATATTCTTCGTGTTGAAGCATATCGAGACATTACTAAAAATAATTTATATTCTCTTTGTAGTGCTTTTTCAAACCGCTTAATCGTTCCCATCAGATGAGACAAGCCTTGCAATGCTAAAAAATCACTGGTCATGGGGACTACAATCTCATCTGCAGCAAATAAAGCATTAGCTGCCAACAATCCCGATGAAGGAGGACAATCAATAAACACAAAATCCTGATCACTCAAATTCTCATGCAATGCCTTTCTTAATAAATCACCGCGTTTAGCACCACCTTCGGATAACTGTTCAATCTCTTGTAGCCTAGGCCCTGCAACAATCAATTGAAGATTTTCCCGAATAGCCAGCAAGTTTTCAGAGATATCGGATATGCCTAGCAGAACCTCATCAATCCCTGGCGTACTCCGGTTAAATGCACCAAAAGACACCGCCAAATGCCCTTGTGGATCAAGGTCGATAACAGTTACTTTTTTACCTGACTTTGCAAGTGCATGAGTCAGATTGGTTGATGTTGTAGTTTTTCCCACACCACCTTTCTGATTAATAATTGCTACAACTCTTTCAGCCATTACAGATTTACAATCCCTTCAAATTCTTCTGAATCCAAAAGCTTGTCAACATCCAGTATCATCATCATCTGCGTTTTCCCCACGTACATCCCACGCATATATCGCGTATCAATTTTTGAGCCTAATTTGGGGCTGTCTTTAATGTCTGCAATTTTAATATCCAGCACATCAGATACAGCATCAGCAACAATACCCATCACATTAGAACCTAAACTATTTTCAACACAAAGAACAATGACCACTGTTACAGGCGAGTATTCCGTTTTCTCCATACCAAAACGCTCACGCAAATCAATAATAGGAACAATTTCCCCTCGTAAATTTAAGGCACCTTTAATAAAGGCGGGAGTATTTGGTATCTCCCTAACAGCTTCCCACCCTCTAATCTCCTGAACCTTTAGAATTTCCACCCCATAAGACTCACCAGCAAGCTCAAAAGTCAAGAATTGTTCTATCTGCGTATCACTAACCATTTCGATTTATCCCAGTCATCATATTCATTACTGTCAACATGTCTTAGAATTCTTCCCACTCATCATCATCAGCTGATGCTGTAAATTCATTTGCTGCAGGCTGTTGAGCTGGAATAGCCACTCTTGTTGGTTTTGATTTTGGCCTTTCTGCTGTCGATTTAACAGGTTGCGCACTATAGCTTGTTTGCTGAGCAGTTACCGCCCCTCCCCCAGCCTTAAAGAATGAAAGCAACTGAATCATGTTGTTTGACTGATCACTCATAGATACACTAGCCGCTGAAGCTTGCTCAGCCAAGGCTGCATTCTGCTGCGTAATTTCATCCATTTGAGACACAGCCTGATTGACTTGTTCGATACCTTGTGATTGCTCAGCACTTGCTGATGCAATTTCTGCAACAATATCACCTACTTTTTTTACACCAGAAACGATTTCAGTTAGCGACTTACCCGTTTCATTTACAAACTCTGTACCAGACCGTACTTTTTGCACACTGGTTTGAATAAGCTCCTTACTTTCTTTCGCAGCTGTCGCACTTCTTTGTGCTAAGTTTCTTACCTCTGTGGCTACTACAGAGAAACCTCTACCCTGTTCTCCTGCTCTCGCGGCTTCTACAGATGCATTTAATGCCAATAAATTTGTTTGAAAAGCAATTTCATCAATCACTCCAATAATCTCGGCAATCTTATTACTGCTTGCATTAATCTCTTCCATTGCCGATACTGCAGATTTAACAACGTCTCCGCCTGTCTCAGCTAATTGACGTGCTGTTGTTGCAACAGTATTAGCTTGTTGCGCATTATCTGCATTATTTTTAACCGTACTGGTTAATTGCTCCATACTGGATGCAGTTTCTTCCAAGTTTGCTGCTTGCTGTTCAGCACGCTGTGAAAGATTATTATTTCCACTGGCTATTTCTTGAGAAGAATTATTGATAAAACCTGCGGACTCATTAACTTGCCCTACTATTTCAGCAATTTTATCTATGGAGGCATTGATATTGTTTTTACATTCTAAGTAAACACCTTCATACTCACTTTCGATTCGGTTGGTTAAATCACCGGTTGCCATACTTTGCATTGTAGAGCTTACATCGGCAAAAACACCCTCAATAACATCTGTTAGCTCATTAATACCTGAACTCAATTTTTCAAAGAAGCCTTCTTTATCAGCCATTTCAATACGTGTATCGAGCTGCCCTGCTTTTACCCCTTCAACTATTGCTTCAATTTCTTGTTCAATTTTTACTTCATGCGTTCTATCTACCCACTCTACTACAGTACCAATTCGCTCCCCATCATCACTCATCACAGGGTTTGCAACAAAGTCCATGTGTCGACCACCAATCTCCAAAGTTGATTTCATGGTACCTGTTAAAGAAGGAATCAAACCTCTTTGATGTGCTGGATTTTTATGAAAACTGTCTATATTACTGCCTAACAATTGATCAGCATTAAAATTAGGCAAGTCTTTTCGTATATCGGCTTCTGCGTTTTTAAAAGTTTCTAAAACTGTTGAGTTGATATAAATAATATCCAAGTTATTGTCAGCAACCATAACGCTAGAACTTACGTTATCAAGTGCTTGCCTAATACGCGTAGCTTCTGCACCTACTTCTTTAGTCTCGGCCAAATCACCATTCAACTTAACCTGCATAGAGTATAACGATCTATAAAAATCACCTATTTGATCGTTTCGGTTCAGCTCTATCTCATTTCTATATTGGCCATCAGCCAACTGCTGACAGACCCCTTCTGCCTTTGCCATTGCTTGCTGGAGATTTCTTACTGTACTAAACCCCAGCATAGTGGCAAACACAACTAGTAATGCAACCCCAACTAAAACAGGTGTATTACCAGCCTGAAATAATAGATACATAAAATATAAACTAGGTAACATAAACCCAGTTAATGCAACTCCTGCTTTTAAACCTAAATTTATCTCCTTAATATTTTTCACAAACAAAGATAAACCTTTAGGACGTATTGCTGCTTTATTGTTATTTAATTGCTGATATAAATCTTCCGCAGCATTAATTTGTTGCCGACTGGGGGCATAACGTACAGATAAATACTCATTAACTTTGCCATTTTTAAAAACAGGCGTTACATTGGCCTCAACCCAATAATAATCACCTTTCTTTGTTCTATTTTTTACTGGTGCCGTCCAAGGTTTACCTGCTTTACAAGACACCCATAAATCTTCAAATGCAGCAGTAGGCATGTCAGGGTGACGAACCACATTATGATTCGAGCCAACTAATTCATCCTTAGAAAACCCACTTATCTCAATAAAAGCATCATTAACATATGTAATTATGCCTTTTAAGTTGGTGCGCGTAACGAGTATGGTGCCCGGTTGCATTTGTACTTCGTGATCAGTTACCGGCATATTAATTTTCATTATTTGACTCCTTACCCATTAAGAATTTTACTTTTTTATTAACTTTCATTCTCATCACCTAATCCTTCTAATTTCAGTAACTTATCTACATCTAATAACATCACCATACGCTCATTAACAGATGCCAATCCATTAATAAATTCCGTACTGACTTTAGTCCCAAAATTAGGAGCACCTTGTATTGTTTTTTTATCAACATCAACAACATCAGAAACCGAATCAACCACCACACCCATTACTCGAGTCTGCCCTGTTTCCATATGTGATTGAAGTACCACAACTACTGTTAAAGGTGTATAGGGTAAATGCCCTAAACCGAAGCGCTCTCGCAAATCGATAATAGGCACAATAGCGCCTCTTAAATTTACAACACCTTTTTCATAGGAAGGAACATTAGGAATACGTGACACTGGCTCCCAACTACGAATTTCCTGCACCCGAAGAATATCAACACCGTACTCTTCATCACCCAACGTAAAACTTAAAAACTGAACCATATTTTCCAATTTCTTTTCTACAACAGGTTCAGTTTCGTTATTTTCAGTTTCTTCTGCCATCATCTTCTAATTATTTTATTGATTAGATATACGAACCAATCCTGGAATATCCAGAATCAATGCGACCGAACCATCACCTAAAATGGTGGCTCCAGAAACGCCTTCTACTTTTCTATAATTTGCTTCCAACGATTTAATGACCACTTGCTGCTGACCGAGTAAATCGTCAATAAATAATCCACAGCGCATGCCTTGACCATCAACGACTACAACCAAACCTTCTGTTAACTCTGTTGTCTTTGCTGTTTTGACATCAAAAATCTCATGCATTCTGACTATAGGTAAATATTCATCTCTTAATCGAAAAGTTTCACCTTTCCCTGCGACACGATTAATCATATCTTTAGATATATTAATGGACTCTATAATGGCGCCTAAAGGAATAATAAAACGTTCTTCACCTACCGCAATGGATTGTCCATCCAATATTGCCAAGGTTAATGGAAGGTGGATAGCAATAGTAGAACCTTGTCCTAATTCAGAGGTGATTTCTATGTTACCTCCTAAAGACTGGATATTTCGTCTAACGACATCCATTCCTACGCCACGACCTGAAATATCCGTCAGCTGTTCTGCTGTCGAAAACCCCGCCATAAAAATCAATTCATAGATTTGTTTATCTGATAAAACAACATCTTCATCAATTAAGCCTTTTTCTATCGCTTTGGCTCTCAACATATCCTTGTTTAAGCCTTTACCATCATCTCTCACTTCTATGACGATATTTCCACCACGATGATAAGCTTCTAATGTAATGGTACCTGTTTCAGGTTTACCTGCTGCTATGCGGTCGGCTGGCATTTCAATGCCATGATCAAGACTATTTCTGACCAAATGAACTAAGGGGTCGCTTAATAGTTCTACTACCGTTTTATCAACTTCAGTATTCTCACCAACCAATACTAATTCTATTTTTTTATCTAACTTAGTACTTAAATCATGTACCAACCTGGGGAATCGACTAAAAACAAAACTAATCGGCAACATACGAATGTTCATTACACTTTCTTGTAACTCTCTAGTATGACGCTCTAGCTGAGACAAACCATTTTTAAGTTGATCTAATTTATTTAACTCAAAATGCTCACCCACCAAACTTAACATTGACTGAGTGATAACTAACTCACCCACCATATTAATTAAGGTATCAATCTTTCCGGTATCAACCCGAATGGAACTTGAACCTTTTGCAGCAGCAGGTTTTGCAGCTTCTTTTTTACTTACCGCCGGTTCAGCAGTTGCAGAGACTGAAGCAGGTATGCCCCCAGTCGTAGATGATGCTACGCTTTGACTACTAACGGCTTGAGGAGATGACGCAGGTGTTTTAGCCTGTTCAGGCGCACCTTCAATTTGTTGTTGATCGCTAATACTATTTTGTTTTGCATTGGCTGCGATATCAGATAATAGCCGAACAGCTAAATCACAGTCATCTTCAACCCAGTCAAAAATATCATCAACTTCTGGTTCAGGAATATCGCCTTTAAGCTCCAGATCCCATGACAAGTAACACTCTTCAGGATCTAATTCATATAAATCAGGCACGCCTTGGAAATCGACGGTGGTTGTTAACTCACCTAGAGCAGAAAGTTCACGAAACATCCTTACAGGGTCGTTACCTGTTTTAAGCAAATGCTTATGAGGACTGAATGCAATTTGCCAACCGTCAACGCGATCTACTGAAAAGTCTTCAGATGCAAGCTCATCAATAACGGCCTCTTCGGCCACTACTTCCTCACTCGCAACACCATTAAGCTCAAGATCTAAAGCCTTTTTATGTTCAGCAATACGATTAGTATCAATATCCTGCTCATCCTGAATTGCTGTTAACATTTCTCTTAAGCAATCGACAGATCCCAAAAGTACATCAACAGCTGGTTGCGTGACTTGTCTACGACCATCACGCATTTCATCCAGTAAAGTCTCCATGACATGAGTAAAATCTGACACAGAGGTAAAACCAAATGTACCGCTTCCCCCTTTTATAGAATGAGCTGCTCGGAAGATAGTATTGATCTCTTCATCATCAACATCCCCCATATCCAGATTAAGTAACCCTGATTCCATAATATCCAAGCCTTCGAAACTCTCTTCAAAAAAGACTTGATGGAACTGTGCCATAT
>WTAG01000730.1 GCA_013139755.1 Methylomarinum sp.
AACTTCACATTAGAAGAATAGAGGCCAGTTGATTTCCAAGTTATAAAAACTTGGCAATTGTCGGGGTTTACTTTTTTCACTCTATTTTCTTCTTATGTGCAAAATACAAGACCCGACCCCGTCATTCGCTGGCCAGTTAAGTTTTTTTAATAATTGTTTACGCTCTCTTTCTATTACATTATTAGCAATACCCGCACTGATACATTGGCCCTGCATATCTAACAAATCACCTCTTTCCTCAAGCTTTATTTTTGAATACTGCTGAGGCGGTGTTATTTTAATCTGCCATTTACCCGCGCCAACGGGATAAAAGCCATAACGCTCTATCTCAATTGATGATTCAACACCCATTTGTGCCAACACAGGTAAAAATGCATGTTTAATAAAATCATAACTGGGCGCCATCGTTCAAGGGGTCAGCCAGCTTGAAAAAATGGGGTTCAACATTCAAGGGGTCAGCCAGCTTGAAAAAATGGGGTTCAATGAAACTAGTTAAATCAAGCTGGCTGACCCCATGATTGTAACTAATTTAGCAACATAACATCAAAATCACCCGTCTTTATCGGGTGGATTTTTTAGTTATGAAATTTAAAAAAATATCGTATTTCCTTTCCCGATTTTGTTTATTTTCTATGTTTCCAATAGTCTGGAAAACGGTGAAGATGCATTACAGCAATGATGTAGATTCCATTTTCTTCTTCAGAATATAGAACTCCATAGGGAAAACGCTTTACTAATGATCTCCGAATATCTCCCTCAATAACTGTCCATGCTTTAGGCAATGAGACAGTACGTTTAATTGTGGAATAAACCTCAATAGCAAAATCATATCCAAGCCCTAATTCTATCTTTTCATAATAATCAATCGCATCATTGAATTCTATCTCTGCTTCAGGGTGAAATGAAAAACTCATTTTTCAAATTTCTCCCAGATATTTTTAAAAACTTGTTCTCCTGGGATTGGCTTGGTTTTCCCCGACCTCATTTCCAGAAGTCTTTGTTGTGCAACTTCATTCCATTTTTTATCAACTTCAGAATTAGGCTGGTTAAGGCTTTGTAATAAAGAATCAACAATTAATATTCGTTTTTCAACTGGAAGCGAAACAGCTTCATCTATTAGTTCATTTGTATTCATTTCGTTACCTAAATTGTATGTACTAGAGATTAAAATATGAGTGATCTAGCATCTTATTCCTCATTGAGAAAATCAGCCGGTATTAGTGCATTTCCATTATAAAATTCTTCAACCAAATGAACATTTTTCAGGCCAGCAAATATTTTACGTGGAACATGCTCAAAAACAATCATTTGAAAATCACCAGAATTACTGATTCTAGTTTCTATAAATTTATCTAATAATTCGAAGGCTTTAGTTATTTTAGACTCATCACTATGAGTAAGTATTTTCTTATTTGTTTCATCACCATAATAAGGTCTACTTGGTTGATCAATGATAAGGTATGGAGCAACAAAGGGAGATTTATTTTGAAAGGCTATTTCTTGCATTGCTAAAGTGAAAAACAAATGCAAAAACATATAATTAGAACTACTGCCTACATTTTCAATAAAAGATGTTTTTGGCTTTCTTAGCAATAAAGCTTTATCAGCATAATTGAAAACAGGTTTATACCCCGCATAATTGACTAAAGCAGTACCAGAGGCTTCAATATATTCAGAAATAATTTCTTCAATTAGTTTTATTGTAAGCTCTCTCTTCTCAAGAGTGTCAACCATGCTTTTAGTCAGTAGATCCAGTTTATTTTCCAGATCCAGAATCTCAGAGTCAGTGGCTGATGCTATTGAGCTACCAGAGGCTGAATACAAATCCATTTTTGATTTGATCTCACCCAGAAAAAAATATTTCTTATTATCATTTTCAAAATTTTTATAGACTTTAGGGTGAATAGCCAATTGCTTTTTTAGAAAAGATAAATCATTTTCTAACGACTTAATTTCATCAGCTATTTGTTTATCTATTGGAGTTTTTGTTTTATGTGCAGTCTTAATTTCTTTCAGTTCAGATGAAAAACAATTCATTACATCATCAAATATTGATGTTTTGATAATATCTGCATCTTTTTCCATCAAAAAAGAAACAGGCTTTAAACTATCACTAATAATAGCTAAATTCTTTTTGTAAGAAGTATATTC
This sequence comes from Methylomarinum sp., assembly GCA_013139755.1. The sequence goes on from WTAG01000730.1 coordinate 2,152, forward strand.
TATTGAAAAACGTTTAAGGTTTACTATTTTTCTTTCTACTAAGTAAATATCACTTTCGATTTGTTCATTTTTACTTTTATCATCTGAATCAGATTTAACGCCAGAAATTAATTTTTCGAGTCCTGCTAATGATGATTTTAAATCTAAGTTTGAATCGATGAGTGAAAATTCCTTAGCTTCCCTAATAATTGATTCTTGCTCATGCTGAAAGTTACTTGCTTTATCAGTTATTAATCGATTTTTTCTCTTTAACCGGCTGAGTTTTTTTTCTAACTCTAATTTTTTTTCTTTCTTAAGTACATTATCAATTGTCTCAATACCAACCGCTAAATCAAATATTCTAGGTAATGCATCCCTATATCTTGCTTTATGCTGTTTATCAAAGAATACGCCCGTATCATTTTCAATAATATTGACAGAAATAGTATTAAACATAAAAAAATAACGTAATGAAATTTTTGTCCCTGATTTGATTAAATTGCTCCCGTATGAAACGGTAACATTACTATCAATACTGAACTCTGTTTCTAACAGAGATTTTATCCCTTCTTCTGTATTGTTAGAGGAAACTTTATCAGGGATTTCACCATCAGAAGAAAAATAATATTTATCAGTTACTTTCCCTTCAGTTAAGGACTTTCTAGCAATAGTGTAGTTTTTGCCATTAATATTGAAGAGTATTCCATACCATGAAATATTTTCATTTACGATACTTTCTGATATTTTTGACTCACTTGAAAAAAAACAATAGTCAATAATATCGAGAATCTCCGTTTTACCTGTACTACTGTCTCCAGTAATAATATTTACTTTATTAGGCTCAAATTTGATTTCTCTTTTTTTACCATTATTCAACCATAAAATTATTTTTTTAATATAAAATTTCATAGTTCAACTCGTAAGTTCAAATAAAGCTTATCTGGCCTTTCTCTTAATAAGAGTGCGACATTTTCGGAAGCATTAAATATCTTATTTGCTCGGTTACCCATTTTTTTATCGTATTTAAAGGGTCTAATTAAGATAATATTCCCATCAATTACATTTACATACCCAGTATCATTAAGGTATTGCAAAGCATTGATTGTCAGAACTAATGAATCAATGTATCTTTTATTAAAGTTTGAAAAATAGCTGGTCTTTTCTACAATCAGTTTTTCAATACTTTTAATCTTCGTCGTGTTTCTTCCAAGATGTTGTAATAATTTTTGATGCGATATAAGCGGAAAGATTAGAAATAATTTTGATATCGATAGTTCATCGCTTTGATCTAGTACAGCCCCTAAAGCAATAACTCCAATGCAAATATTATTGTAATATCTTAGGTTCATTTTTTATATTTCTCCCAGTCTTTCCTCCATCCAATGCTAGGAGTATCAGATAAATCATAAAATGTACCATTACTCATGTCTGTATCTAAGGTCTGTTGTGCAATTGTTAATTGACGTTATCTTACGGAGTCAAGGACCTCAAGCCCCACACAATTAAAACTTTCTTCATCTGAGACTTTCCGAAAAGCACTCCTGTGTTTATTTTGCCATTGAACCGTGGCATCTTTTTTTAACCGACTAATTTCATCAGTAGTAATTTCACCTTTTAGAATCCAGTTGGTGATATTATTTTGTAACTTCAATTTAAAACGTGTAAATTCCGCAATCATTTCTAAATCATTATTATCTAGATCTTCAATTTCAACCAATTGTTTTATAAATATTTGTGTTTCCAGCATTGGAGGAAGAACACCGTTAAACTCTTGAATTGAGAGGGAGCCGTTTCGTGAAAGATCATAATGCCTTCGGTATTTCAGATAGAAATCATCAAACGATATTTGTATTTTCTCTCCTTTCCTTATATTTATGAAATTGTCACTTTTAATTGCGGAATCTAAACTTGCAAAAACATCATCAATTTTTTTCTCATCTATTTGAGCTGATTTAATAGCATCTTTGCATTTACCAATAATGTTATTTTCGTTAAGCTCAAAAAACACCTTCAATAAGAACGCTTTAAAAACTTCATTTTCTAAGTTTAAAACAAATCTAATATAATTTACTAAGGCCGTATCTGTGGATTTATTTGATAAATCCTGAAAGGTCTTTTTTGTATCATCAATAGTATTGATACCTCCCTGGAGACCTAAAATACTTTTTAATATTTTATTCTTTTCATTTGATGATTTATTTGATGCTAGGACAAAGCTTGTCTTTTTAAGGAAATGCAACTGTTCATGTTTTTTATCTCTATTGTCATTTTTGTCAGAGATAACTTGTGCCCAATTTGATAAAGTCTTCCATAAGTCTGTATCTGATGTTTTAAGGTTTACACTTGAGCCATCACTCTTCGTTTGAACTGTGTGCTTTATTTGATAGAAAACTTGTTCATTGTTATTCAATTCTGTATGAACATCATCTTTAACCTCTAGTCCAACGGATTCATCTTTTTTCAGTGACAATACCTTCCAAAGGAAAAAGTAATATTGGTAATCAAACCCTATGGATTTTGTTTCAGCAGCAGTTTTTTCAGAATGTGTTTTTTCTCTACTCATATACAGGGACCTACATTAAGGTGATTTTCAAGCAGTTTGGTATTTGTAACCAAACTGGATAATCTTACCTTAAAACTGCTATTTCCTATTTTTTTAAATTCCATGGCAATCACTTAAGCTTCCTTTTATATCAAATCCTACTTTTTCGCATTCTATAGCGTGGTAGTTGTCCGCACTTCCTTTCTCCGCACTCAACCGTGCAAACATCAGAATCCTGCTTTTGCTCTTTCTAAATCTCTTGGCATACTATCAAGCTTATTTTTTCTACATCAAACTTAGTAAACATCGAAACCTGCTTTTGCTTTTTCTCAGGCTTATATTTTCCACGTCCGCGCTAGCTTTTTTATATCAAACTTTGAGTCACAGCACTTAATTTCTGCTCTTTCTACAACAGATTATTATTTCCGCCTCTTGTCTTCGCAAAAGGAGATAACAAGTTATTCTCTCGGGGCTGCTTATCTTACACTCTACCGCTAGTCATCTGTCAACAAAAAGTTTTAAGCCCAGTAACTCTAAACCAGATAACATGTATTTATTACAAGATTATCGGGTATGAATAATATTCAACATCCAAGTTTTTACCCAATTTCAAAATTATAGAGCCCTTATGACAGCAGTTAATAAATAATCAATATCTACTCAAATAACTCAGAATGGCTACCACATCTTTCAAGCCGCAACACATCTTCAGTTACTTCATAAATTAATAAAAAATTTGGTTGGATATGGCATTCCCATTTTGGCTTCCAATTTCCTGATAAACAGTGGGGAAGATAATCTTCTGATAAAACGCCTTTAATCGCCAATGTTTCGATAGCTGATAATAATTTATCTGTATTTTGTCTTGGAT
>WTAG01000301.1 GCA_013139755.1 Methylomarinum sp.
CAAAGTGCCCATTACATTAGTTTGATAGGTTTCTACTGGATTATTATAGGAATATCGAACCAATGCTTGAGCCGCCATATGGATAACAATATCTGGCTGAGTTTCCAGAAAAACCTGTTTAACCACATTGATATCGCGTATATCGCCAAAGATGGAGTTTATCCCTTCCGCAACATTCGCTATTTCAAATAAATTAGGCTGACTAACTGGCGCTAATGAAAAACCTATTACGTGGGCGCCTAACTGCTGTAGCCATAAAGACAACCAGCTTCCTTTAAAACCTGTATGCCCAGTTAATAAAACCCTTTTTCCTTGCCAGAAAACATTATTTATTCCCATGTTTTCCAAGGTGCATTACCTGAGTCCCACAAACTTTCTAAATGATTTTTATCTCGCAAGGTGTCCATTGGTTGCCAAAAGTCTTCATGTTTATATACAGATAACTGACCTTCTTTTGCTAGCCGCTCTAATGATTGACTTTCCCAACTTGTTTGGTCACCATTAATATAGTCAAGTACCTTAGGTGATAAAACAAAAAAACCACCATTGATCATTCCGTTATCCCCTTTTGGTTTTTCTTGAAATGAAGTCACTTGCGCTCCCGAAATATCTAATGCACCAAATTTTGCTTGTGGATAAACAGCGGTAATTGTTGCCAACCTGTTTTGTTGCTTATGAAACTGGATACTTTCAGCTATATTAATATTGCCAAGCCCATCGCCATAGGTAAAACAAAAGCACTCTTCATCTTTTAAATAGTCTGCAACACGTTTAAGTCGTCCACCTGTCTGACTATTTTCCCCCGTATCAACCAAAGTTACTTTCCACGGTTCTGCTTTATTTTCATGAACATGCATTTTGTTATTTTGCATATCAAATGTTACATCTGACATATGCAAATAATAATTAGCAAAGTATTCCTTAATCATATATCCCTTGTATCCACAGCAAATAATAAAATCATTTATGCCATACGAAGAATAAATTTTAAGAATGTGCCATAGAATAGGCTTTCCCCCTATTTCTACCATTGGTTTTGGTTTAACAAATGTTTCTTCGCAGATACGCGTACCAAGCCCTCCAGCTAAAATAACTGCTTTCATATTTTTTTTAAAGTAATATTAATCATCATTCCCTACGTCTGCCCCTGATAAATCAATGTCTTCTGGGCTTGCAACTTCTAACTCCATTTGTCGTTTTAGCATTTTTATACTTAATTCATAGACAAATTCAAAATTCTGAATAACGCCAGCGATTAATGTATTTTGTACCGCCTGTTTTTGTTAATTAAACCATTCACTCTCATTTACAACATCAATGGCTTCAGCTAAAGATGTGATTGCTTGTTGTAATCCACTGAAATCGAACTTTTGATTCATTTTTCTATCTTTTTTGCAGCGTCATAACTTTACAAGGTACACCTTTACTCACCATTATATGTAAAAAATCATCATGGAACCCAAATCTTCATCTCTGGATACATTTTTTGCAAGCTATGTCGCAATTCTGCCTTTGCTTGCTCATCGCCATGAACCAATCTAATTTCTTTGGGCTTAACCCGCATCCTTTTAACAAAACGGATTAATGATGCCTGATCGGCATGCGCGGAATACCCACTTAAGGTGTATACGCCAGCATTAATACTATAACGCTGCCCATCAATTTCTACATAGCCCTGTTTTTCTGCAAACTGCTGTATCTCTCTACCCGCTGTGCCTTCGGCTTGATAACCTACAAATAAAATATCAGTTCGTTTATCTTCTATCAGTGCTTTTAAATAATTAACAATACGTCCACCCGCACACATACCGCTTGCCGCTAAAACAACACAAGGTCTTGCGTTTTTCTGTAGATACGCAACCGTTGCCATGTGTTCTTGATGATCATTTATGGTGGTTAATTGCTCAAAAGATAAAGGATGTCGATTATTTATTACTTTAGCTTTTGCTTCTGCATCCCAAAAAGGTTTAAGTATTTTATAAGCCTCTGTAAATTTGCTGGCTAAAGGTGAATCTACAATAATCTCCAGATCATCCCACACTAAATGCTGATAAATTTTATTGCTCTTGTATTGATGGATAATATCTTCCAATTCATAAAGCAATTCTTGTGTTCTACCGATGCTAAAAGCTGGAATTAATATCACGCCTTTGTTTTGTAAACATTGGATAATCTTGTTTTTTAATTGGATTTTTCTTTGTTTTCGATTGATATGATTTTTATCACCATAGGTGCTTTCTAAAACCAATACATCTGTTTTATAAGGTGATTTCGGATTAGGTAGTAACGGTGTATAAGGCCCACCTAAATCCCCAGAGAAAGTAATTCGTTGATGGTTTGTTTCGCACTCTATATAAGCAGAACCCAGTATATGCCCAGCTGGTTTAAATTTAACTTTAAGCTGATTAGAGACTTGTTTAGATAGGGTTATTTTATGCCATTGTCCATAAGGTACAGCAACGATTCGACTGACTATAAGTTTTAAAAATTTATTGATTAACTGTTTATTTTTAGTAAAACCGATTTTAACTGCATCCTCAAGTACCAGAGGTAACAAAACGGCTGTTGGCTCGGAACAATAAACAAGCCCATTGAAACCCGCTGCCATTAAATAGGGAATACGACCGACATGATCAATATGGCAATGGGTGACTAATAATGCCTGGATATTTTGAACAGGGAATTCAATTTCTAACTGATCAAAGCCAGAACCTTTACCTGATGTTTCTGCCCCTTGGAATAATCCACAATCAACCAGGACTGAATTATTAGTATCAAGTTGTAATTCATGACAAGAGCCTGTTACACCATTAACTGCTCCATGATGGATGATTTTTGGGTAATTCATTTTTCACCTTATCCTTGCTTTATGCAGGAGCACTAGAAATTCTCCTGTTTTTTGCTTTTTAAGGAACTTCTGATTAAGTCAGGGGCAGAAATAGATTCTGCTGCGTCTGCCCGCAGTGCGGTTTAAGTTGATAAAGACAAATCTATTTCGTGCAAAAATCTCGTGTAGTATAAAACGCATCAATCAGTGACTTACAAATTAACTTCACCTCTACTAGCTCCTTCACTAATTTCCAGTTTTTTAAAATCAATCCCGGAAAAATGTTGATAAGCATTTAGACTCCTGACATCTCCAAGTCTAAAACAAGAGTCAATACTTAAATCTTTGCTCGACTCGGTTCCCACTATATGTCGAACTCGCTTAACCGAATGTAATTCCAACTTATTCCATTGCTTATTATCATGCCAATGTTTTACTGCATCAGTCCGCAAATAATAATGATAAATTAAACAAATATGTGGGGAATAAATATCCCAGCCATAACTCCAGGCTCTCACTGCGAAAGAGATTTCCTCACCAATAAAATAAATT
>WTAG01000141.1 GCA_013139755.1 Methylomarinum sp.
AAAAAAACTACGCTCGCCGCTGCATAATTATCAATTGCATCATATGATTGCCAGTCAGCGCAATAATATCGATAGTGCCGGCATTAATCTGGCGCGCATTATTGCAGAATATTATCCCGATTGTGCAGTATCATTTGTTGATTATCATCACCACTTAACCCATGCGGCTACCGCCTGTTACAGCAGCTCGTTTACTGAATCGGCCTGTGCAGTCATCGATTCGTTTGGCGAAAATGGCTCTATGGGCTTTTATCATTTTAAAGATCAGCGCTTACATTGCCTGCATGAAACCCGGGGCACCGGCAGCATAGGTTTTTATTATATGAAAGTCACCGAGCTATGTGGCTTTGACTGGCTTAAAGGCGAAGAGTGGAAGGTGATGGGGCTGGCACCTTATGGCAAGCTTAATCAAGAATTGTATAAGTTATTAAAATCGACGATTTCAGTACAGGGTTTTGACTGTTTACATGATTCCAAAAACCTGTTTGCTAGTATAGCGGCTCTGGAACAATTTAAACGGCATGATCAGGATCCGATAGCACAGGCTGCTGATCTGGCTTTTACCGGGCAATATTTCTTTGCTGAATTAATGAGTCAATTATTACAGCATCTACAACAAGTAACGGCTTGTAAAAACCTGGCATTGGCTGGCGGTTGCGCGTTAAATTCAGCATTTAATGGCCAGATAAAAGACCGAACAGGTTTTGATCAGGTTTTTATTCCATCAGCACCGGCTGATGATGGTACTGCACTGGGCGCTGCCTGGCTTGCTTTGCATGATGACCAACCGGCGTTATCTTTAAACACTGAAAACAAGCTGTTATCGCCTTATTTAGGTTCTAGCATTGCAGATGAAGCCGTAGAACGATTAATTCAATACAATCGCGCTTTAGATATTCAGCATTTACCAGACAGTATTTGTGAGATAACGGCTAAATTGTTAGCAAAAGGGCAGTTAGTTGGGTGGATACAAGGTAGGGCAGAGTATGGCCCAAGGGCATTAGGTAATCGATCTATCTTGGCTGATCCTCGTCAAGCAGAGACGAAAGATAAGATCAACCAGAGCATTAAATTTAGGGAAAGTTTTCGTCCTTTTGCCCCTTCGGTGTTACATGAACATACTGATGAATTTTTTGAACATTATCATGAATCTCCCTATATGGATAAAACACTGCGTATACGTAATGCCATGCGGGAACGAATAGCGGCTGTTTGTCATGTTGATGGAACTGGACGTTTACAAACTGTCAAACAGCAGTGGAACCCGCGTTTTTATTGTTTAATTAATAGTTTTTATCAACAAACCCAAATGCCTATGTTATTGAATACCAGCTTTAATGTGATGGGTAAACCATTGGTTCATTCTCTGGAAGATGCTGTTGCTGTGTTTTTAACCACAGGCCTGGATGCTTTGGTGGTTAATGATTATTTAATATGCAAACCTCGAAATGAATAAACATGCTTTTGACCCCGAATTGTCGGTATTGTATTCACCCAGTAGCCTGGATGAAGCGATAGCGGAATCCGGGGACCAGTATTCTCAACCCCCGGATTCCGCTCTGCTTCATCCAGGCTACTTGCTTATCCCTACAGATGGTCGGCATTTGTTTTACCAGCTAAATCAGTCGGGTAATGATCAAGATATTATCTCTAAAGCATATGCTTTTGTTGCTCAAGGTTTAAAAGATGCAGAGCAGCTCTATTCAGCCTTATTTATTGAAAATTATAGTGTTGAGAAATTAGCAGCTTTGAAAGTCTCAACTATTAAGTCTTTATCAGAACAACTTTTGACTCAGGATAATCTGCTTGAATGTATCAAGCAGACGGCAGCTATATCATTGACTCAACCCTGCTGGCTACAGAATGTCTCACAGATTTCTTGCTGTCAGACTATAACCGCTGTGCAACTGATGTCTATTTATTTGCAGCTGACACAGAAGGAGCAGGGGCGTTTGGGGTTAGGGGATTTATATAATGCTTTGTTACTGAGTACGGGGACTAAAATACCAGTCCTGCACAGTCATGGCTATAGCCAGCAAACCGATATTAATCCTGAGATCTTTGATTTTGCAACAACGCAGCTTGCCTTGAGTCGATTTCCCCGAGTGTTATTCCCTGAAATTCTAGGTTTTACATTAGCTTATTGTCAGATGCCTACGCTGATTGAGATCTGTTTTCCTGATCAGAAATTACCATCCCCCTTTTTTAAGCAACGCCAGCAAACAGTTGATAAGCAGTTAATGCCGGTAGCTGAATGTATAGCCGACTATCTGGGTTTATTTCCTCAGCAACAACAGCTGTTATGGCGACGGATACAACAGGGTTTTTGGCTTTTTCAGTTACAAATGCAGCGTTGTAGAGATCAGCTTAACAATACTCTGGCACAATCCTTATCGCCCCAACAGGCAGTTGCTAAACTGTTTCAGCAGAAAACAGTGGCGGCGATTGGGCACCATCATAAAATTCAGTTGCAAGGGGTATCTTTGGAACAATGGTTTGCTGGAATGCCAGAAAACAGTCAAGCATTGCTGCAAGCATTAAAACAATCTGACTATGTGGATAGCCAAAAACCATTGGACAGTCCATTACTGAAATTATTTGGCTTTAAAGGGCCAATGTTTGGTGTTTTTGATGAGGCTGAATTACTTGTCTTGCAGAACTGGTTAACGGATGGGCTAAATGATAAACCAACATTCAGTAAGGATGAAGCAGAACAACGTGTTACTTCCATACTTCCACAAGCGTATGAGCAACCGCAAAGGAACTATGCAAAGTTAAGGAATAGAGAGCTTTATTACTACCTGGTCAATGCCGACTTATTTCCTGATGTTTTGCCTATGGCTAAAGATAAAGCAGGTAAATTGCTACAACTCAGCGCATTGTTTAACCCACTACCTTTTAAACATTATAGCCATCAACAATTTGATGCTTATATAGAAAATATTTACCAGACGGAAATCAGTGCCTATCAACCGTTGCAAGGTATACCAAAAATATCCAAAGAAGCTTATATCTGGGGTATAGAGCAGATAGCCCCGATGATATTAATAGATGGTTGCTGGTTACAGAACAGTCTGGCATTGCAACATATAAGCCCTGAAATTTGTAAGATTCTATTTGGTATTTATTGTGATGAGATAGGTAATGGTCAACTAGAGCAAAATCACCCTTATATATTTCAACAATTACTGGATAGTTTGTCTATCCAAGTTCCTTCAGTCTACAGTGCAGAATTTATTAAGCACTCAGGATTTGTTAACAGTGCCTTTGATCTACCGACATATATGCTAGCTCTATCCTGTCACTCAACGGCATTTTTTCCTGAATTATTGGGCTTGAATATGGCGATTGAATTAAGTGGCTTGGGGAAAAGCTATATGCACCTGGTTGATGAATGGAATTATTGGGGGATAGACCCAAGCATAGCCAATCTACATATCACTATTGATAATTACGCATCTGGTCATACTTTTCTGGCAAAAAAAGCAATTCAGTTATATATGGATGATGTATTAAAGCGCACGGGTGATGTTACAGTATTGGATAAGCATTGGCGACGAATTTATAGTGGCTATGCCTCATTACGATTTGTGGGTGAAAGATTTAAATTGAGTTTACCGATTGCTTATTTACGTTATAAATTTTTCTAATGAGTTTTATTCTTCAGAAATATTGACTAACCAACCTCCATTTCCGCGACATTTCTTTGCTGCAAATGCTTGGATAGCGATACGCGCATAGCTGGCTTTAAGGTCTGTCGGTAATTTTCCTCTGATGCGATAGTGATTACTTTCTTTGTTTACTTGAATTGCAAGCGGTTGGTTTTTAATTTTAACCTCAACACTATCCGGTATTGTGTTGGCAGAAGCAATAAAATCAAACGTAGATCCAGATCTAATGGTTGCTAGATGTTTGGGGTTAAATTGACTGAATTGGGGTTTTTTACATGATTTTTTACTACTGCTACTGCCATAGGCAAAGGCTTGATTTGTGCTGATGAGTAATAACAGAATAGATAAAAAGGCTGTGGTTTTCATATTCCTGTCTTCATTATATATAATCGGCTCATATACTTGGCATTGACGCAGTGTAGATATTAAATGATTTTTATATTCAAAAAGTAAATAGGATAAAGATATAATGACATTACATGTTAATTACAGTTCAACCTTATTGAACAAAACCGGTAATGACTGATCATTTAAAATATTTATCCAGTTTTATTTTTCCTGCAT
>WTAG01000725.1 GCA_013139755.1 Methylomarinum sp.
CAGCCGACACAAACTCACTTAGGTGACATCATAGCCAATCACCCACCAACATCTCCTTCGACTGACGCTCACTTTAGCGCTATTGCCTGGTGGGGCATCAAGTTCCGCTACTGGGCTTTTAGATATACACCCGATGATCAATCCAATCTACATCGCGTTAGAATTTTTGTGCATTATCATGAAGCAGAACCTGATAAAACTTTGCAGCATTCACTGGGGCTGGACAAAGGGCTATTAGCAATTGTGCATGCTTTTGCTGAAAAAGATCAGCAGCAACAAAATAATATTGTTATCGCTCACGAACTGTTACATACAGTGGGAGCAACCGATAAATACAATACCCGTAACCAGCCCATGTTTCCTGATGGCTATGCAGAGCCTGATCTACAACCGTTATTTCCACAATCTCTAGCGGAAATCATGTCAGCCAAGATCCCTTCATCTCATACGCAATCAAAAATGGCAGCAAGCCTTGCTCAATGCATTATTGGCAATAAAACCGCCTACGAGATCAACTGGCTTAAAGTCCAAGCAACTAACTAATACCTGTCATATGATGAACAAATCAAACAGCCCTATTCTATACAGCTTCCGTCGTTGTCCTTATGCGATGAGAGCAAGACTGGCTATTGCAAACTCAGCAATACCCGTTGAATTACGTGAAGTAGTATTGCGCAATAAACCACAACAATTACTGGATATTTCGGCCAAAGGCACTGTCCCCGTGTTACTTTTGCTGGATGGTACGGTGATTGATGAAAGCCTGGGTATTATGCACTGGGTATTAGCTCAAAATGATCCTGATAACTGGCTGGCCAATGACTTAACAGAAGACATTAAACAACTGATTCAAGGTAATGACGAGGAATTTAAATATTATTTGGATCGATACAAATATGCTGATCGCTATCCGGAACAGCCAGAAACTTATTATCGGGAACAAGCAGAACAATTTTTACTGGATTTAGAAAGCCGGCTTAGCCAGCACAACTTTCTTTGCAGTGATGCAGTCTCTTTAGCTGATATAGCGATATTTCCTTTTATCCGCCAGTTTGCCAATGTCAATAGCGACTGGTTTCAAGCATCACCCTATACCTATTTAAAACAATGGCTACAATTACACATTGAATCGGCGCTATTTATATCTATTATGGATAAGTACCCTGCCTGGGAAGCAGAGAATGAATCCGTCTTTTTTCCAAATAAATAAACCTTATGTTAATTCTTTAGCCTGTAAATCAGCATGATAAGAAGACCTGACCAAAGGTGCGCTAGCCACATTTTTAAAGCCTAATGCTCTAGCTGTTTCTGCATAGCGATCAAATTGCGCTGGCGTGACATATTCTTTAACTGCCAAATGATCCTTACTCGGTTGTAAATATTGCCCTAATGTCAGCATATTGCAGCCATGTTCTCGCAAGTCTTTCATCACCTGATTAACTTCATCTTCCTGCTCACCTAAACCCAGCATAATGCCAGACTTAGTCATTGCCTCTGGGTAAGCCGCTTTATATTTTTTTAGCAAGGTTAAAGACTCTTGATAATTAGCCCCCGGTCTGGCTTCTTTATAAAGTCTGGGTACCGTTTCCAGATTATGGTTAAACACATCACAAGGCTGTTGTTTAAGTATGTCTACCGCTTTATCCATACGTCCACGAAAATCTGGGACTAAGACTTCTATTTTTGTTTGCGGTGAATGCTCTCTAATAGCCGCAATACAATCAGCAAAATGCCCGGCACCACCATCTCTTAAATCATCCCGATCAACTGAAGTAATCACCACATATTTTAAGGCCATCTCTTTAATGGTTTTGGCCAGATTGATGGGTTCTTGCTGATCCAATGGTTTAGGTTTGCCATGTGCAACATCACAGAAAGGACAGCGACGGGTACAAATATCGCCCATAATCATAAAAGTTGCCGTGCCGTGACTGAAACATTCCCCTAAATTAGGACAGGCGGCTTCTTCACAAACCGTATGAAGATTATTTTCACGCAAACTTTTTTTAATCCGCGTTATCTCATCATTCGAGGATATTTTCACCCTAATCCAGTCAGGTTTACGCAAGACTGTTTCTGACTTTTCAACTTTTATAGGGATGCGTGATAACTTTTCAGCATTACGTTGATGGCTTTCGGGGGTTGATCGAGACGGCGCTTTTAAAGTCATTGTGCTATTGCTTGTAAAATATGATGAACCACAGGAACAGCAAGTTCATGGGTTTTAATATGTATATTAAGATCGGCGAGTTGAGTCACTTCTAAATCAGGATACCCACAGGTATTAATTTGATTAAATGGCGTTAAATCCATGTCATTATTTAAACTAAGCCCATGGTAACAACAACCTTTTTTAACTCTTAACCCCACAGAACCTATTTTTTTACCGTCAACATAAACACCTGGCGCCTCAGGCTTGGCAACCGCCTTAATACCATATTGAGCCAATGTTGCCATCATGGTTTGTTCCAACAAGGTGACAATATCCCTTACCCCTGTTTTTAATCGCTCTATATCCAGCAACAGATAAACCACTAATTGCCCTTTACCATGATAGGTAACTTGTCCACCACGATCCGTTTCCACCACCGGAATATCAGTAATATCCAGCAAATGCTCACGTTTACCATTAAGCCCTAAGGTATATACCGAAGGATGCTCGACTATCCAGATTTCATCCGCCGTTTCTTTACTTCTATCTTGTGTAAACCTCTGCATATCCCGCCAGACTGTTTCATAATCTAGCAACCCTAATCTTTTTATTGTAGGCTGCATTAGTCTATAGCTCTGATAATTGTAAATGCACCACGTAGATCACCTACTTTAAAGCCTGTTACTTTATCTTCCGGGTACAATTCATGCAGTTTTTTAGTCACAGTCGATGAAAGTTTGTCTCCGTGACAACTCAAACAAATGCCTTGTGTTGGAATCGCTTTCATATAACGAAAAATAAAGGCATTATCTTTTTCTATTATTTCAGCAAAGTCTAATTGTTCAATAGACTCCCCCTTTTGCATTCTATGTTCAA
>WTAG01000206.1 GCA_013139755.1 Methylomarinum sp.
GATAGCATTTTCCAACATTTTTCACACTCCCGATGTACCGTGTTATATCTGATAATAAAAAACACTGTCACTATTCCACCCTACGTTAATTAACCATCATTCCGTATATAAATGACTATTAAAGAAGCATTAACAACCTTACCACAATATATATTACCCCATCACTTTCTGTCTAAGGTAATGTCTAAGTTCACCCATTCAGAAATTAAAGTATGGAAGGACTTAATGATCAGTCAGATCATTAAAATATACGGCGTTGATATGTCTGAAGCTAAAGAACAAGACATTAATAACTTCGCCAGCTTTAACAAATTCTTTACCCGCGAGCTTAAAGCCGATGCCAGGCCTATAACTCAAGCTGATAATGCTATTGCTTGTCCGGCCGATGGCGCGGTTAGCCAGGCAGGGTTGATCGAGCAAGGTAATATTTTTCAGGCTAAAGGCAAGTCTTTTACAGCCACCGAACTGTTAGGTGGTGATGCAGCTAGGGCAAAACCATTTGAAAATGGTGCCTTCACCACTATCTATCTATCCCCTAGAGATTACCATCGTCTACATATGCCTATCAAAGGTACATTAACCGAAATGGTACATGTTCCAGGCAGATTGTTTAGTGTTAACAGCGCAACGACAAATTCAGTACCAGGCCTTTTTGCTAGAAATGAACGCGTAGTCTGTTTATTTGATACTGAATTAGGCCCAATGGCATTAATTCTTGTCGGTGCTATTTTTGTTTCTAGCGTTGAAACTACTTGGCATGGTGTTGTCACACCACCAAGCATTGAATCAGTCCGCTCTTGGCAATATCAAGATGACGCACCTGTGATAGAAAAAGGTGCAGAGATGGGTCGGTTCAATATGGGATCTACTATTATTGTACTTTTTGGTAAAGATGCGGTTGAGTGGGATGCTAATTTAAAAGCAGGGAAAAGGGTTAAGCTTGGTGAGATGATTGGAAAATCATAAAACATTATAGCGAACAAAAATCTGTACGGCATAAATATATAGCTGTATTTCCCCCTCTCCCTTAAGAGGGGGGAATACAGCACTTAAACTCATGTATAATTTATCCCAATTTTCACAGGTTCAATGCCAAGTTGTTAAACCTACTGTATTACACCCCCCTGGTGTATAGACCAACTCAGAGTCATGAACAATAAAAATACACTTGCTCAAGAGCAGCTCACTAAATTACGCACGGCACTTGCTATTTCCCAAGGTACAAAACTATTATCCACCCTCAGAAAAGAATACGAAGGTACGGTCTCTCATGATCAGGCTAAACGGGTCACCTATCTAACCGAGCTATTTTCACGGATTCATCGTGAAATTTTTCATGACTGGAAAAAACAGGCTACTGCTGAACATCGTCCCGGCACAATGCCCATTGGTAAAAAACGTATTGCCTTTCGATTAACCATTGAGCAACTGGTTTTAGATGGTGATCACAACAAAGATACCGCAATTTTTGATAATAATGGCTTCATTATCAATACCGATAACATCGCAGAAAGACTCGCTGATTTTTACCATAAAATGCGCAAAGTAAGACCTTTTTCTTATGGCAACAGGATTACATTAGACTTTTTTGTCACTGCACTAGGTAAGCTGCCTGCTTTTAAAAGCGTTTACGAACAAGGTATTGATTTTAGACGACTAGAAGCACCTGATGCAGTTGCCCTGCATCACCCAAGCAGTGATTATGCGGCTATAACTACTGCATTTCAACATGCTTTAGATCCAAATCGAATTAAAAGCTTACAAAACCAAGCTAATGACTATGGTGTATGGCCTGAAAACAAAGTATTTGTATCAGGCGTTCCCTTTTTATCTCACATCACTGACACTGGTATTACCTGCCTTGTGCTGGTTAATGGCGGATTAGTTCCTCTTGATGCCATAAAAGATAAAATTTTTGTAGCAGGCAGACAATTTGCCGACAATCCTGTTGATGCTTCAAAACATATCATTGGTTACCTACCTAACACTGAATCACTAAGATTAATCAACAAGACTGATATAGACGGCATTAGCATTACGCCTAATGAAACACCACCTTTATTCTGTCTAGATATTAATGTACTTACTGGCCTACGCTCTCCCAGTCACACCGAATTATTAGAGCTACTTAAACAATGTGAGAGTGATGATAAATACATCATATTTACACTGGCTAATAACGAAGAGCTAAAAAATAAATTATTAAATGCTGCCAAAGGCGATGAGCGCCTCATAAGAACTGTAGAAATTGCTTATAGCCGACTGAGCAAAATCAGTAAAAAACTGGATGATGCCATAGAAATTATTTTTAATGGCAAATCGCCTGCAACACATCCCAAGTTATTTATGAGTATGGGCGGTGCTGGCTCTGGTAAAACAGCGGTTGAAGAAATAGCTGAAGCGCACTGTGGCGATAATTATGTAATTGCTTCACTTGATGAGTTCCGTAAAATCAGTGACCTATACACGGTATTAACAGCGGCAAACCATCATAGTGATGATTATGTCTATGTAGAGCCTTTTGCCAATAGATTACGACAAATGGTCGCAGAACATGCTAGAAAATTACGCATTAATATTCTTTATGATGGTACATCCATCCCCTACCAACCCCGCTACTACGACATTGTAGAGCAATTTAAAGCCTCGGGCTTCCAAACTCAAATCACAGCGGTTGATGCATTTATCGTTAAACCCGAAGGGCGAGAAGATGAATTACCTCGGTCAGCGGTTATTTGTAGCGTTAAGTCGCGATATAAACAAACAGGAAGGGCTTTGCCCTGGGTTGTAACCGTAGATAAACACATACGTGCGCCACACGCCTTTCTGGCAGCCGTTCAGCACCAAAGTTTAGAAAAAATATCACTATTTGCTAATGATGGGGATATTGATAGACATTACCTAGTCGCAGAGAATTTTTCTTTTACCGACTTAGAAGTACAAACCTTACAACAACACCAACTGTCAGGCACTCTCTGTAATTATTTAGCAGACCTAATTAAAAGTCATGATGATTCGGTATTAAAAAAACTTGCCGCGGATAAAGAAGAAGACATTAAGTCACTTATCAGTAGAAATCCTGCATTTGAAGAGAATAATGTTGCCTACCAAATTTATAACAGCCTCTATGGCAACCGTGTATTGATTATTTACAACACACGAAGAATGGTTGATTTTATCGAAAAAAG
Source organism: Methylomarinum sp. (assembly GCA_013139755.1). The sequence goes on from WTAG01000206.1 coordinate 3,189, forward strand.
ACAATTAAACCCAAATGCCTCAGGTGAATCAGGCTTATTGCACAAACCAGAGTCTTTAGCTTTTGATGTTGATCCATTAGCTAAACAACCGTGGATCAAAAGATTACAAGGCTCCATAAATTAAGATAAACTCTCAATATCTATGATTTTATAAACTTCATAAGCCGGTTCTTGATAAGGATGTATATGGATTAGCACCTTTACAACACCGGCAATTAAATCATCAGCACAAACCATTTCTACTTTATACTCTATAACTCGCTCAACTTGACCTTTAGCACCTAAAAAAGGCTGACTACCCTCTAAAGGTCTAAATTGCCCTTCCCCTAAAACCTGCCAACAACAGTGATCGTACAAACCTATTCGACCAGCGCCTTTATTAAACAAAGCCTGTTTGACTTCTTCAAGGTGACTTTCTGGAACAAAGAAACACAATTTATGCATGACAAAAATTCACTTTATCTAGCCCCTTTTCCCCATAAAATAACTTCAATGGTATGGATGATAATGGTTACATCAAGAAATAAACTGTAATTTTTCACATAATACAAATCATATTGCAGTTTTTGAATCGCATCATATTCATTCGCACCATAGGGATAACATAGCTGCGCCCAACCCGTTATACCCGGTTTAACACGATGTCTTTTGCGATAATAAGGGATTTTTTCATCAAACTGGTCAACAAATTCAGGTCTTTCGGGACGAGGCCCAACAAAACTCATATTACCTTTAAATACATTCCAAATTTGAGGTAATTCATCCAGCCTTATTTTTCTTATAATCGCCCCAACTCGTGTTACTCTGTTATCATTCTCTTTAGCCCATTGCGCACCATTTAGTTCGGCATCTGTACGCATGCTTCTAAACTTAAGGACTTCAAAATTTTGATCATCCTCACCTACTCGTATTTGTCTATAAAGAATAGGCCCTTTAAACCCGCTTTCAATATAAATAGCACAAGCTACAACCAGCATAAACGGCCAGCTAACAAGCAATAAAAGCAAACTAGCCAGAAGATCAACTGTTCTTTTGCCTAACACCCTTAATCCACCACTAGCAAACCCATCGGAGAATACGAACCAGCTAGGGTAAATATTTTCCAAATCAATCATTGATTTTTCTCTTTCATAGAAAGTCAGTAAATCAATAATATCTATTCCATAGACTTTGCAATCAAGCAAATCATCCATAGGAAAAGCACACCGCCTATCATCTAAAGCCAATACAATTTCGTCAATATCAAGTTCTTTAACAACAGATAAGATGTTTTTATATGATGAAATCACTTTGTGGTTATTTACTACCACTTCACTATCATTT
>WTAG01000464.1 GCA_013139755.1 Methylomarinum sp.
CAGGACTTCATCCACCTTTAACCGCACTTTTAAAAGGGCTGGAATTCCTGCCCATAATGCCCCGGCCGCCATTCCCGCGAGAATTGCGAGAGGAAGCACCGTCCAGGTGGGCAGATGCGGGGACCAGAATAATGCGACCCAGGCCCCCTTTAGCCAAAATATCGGGTAATAAATAGTCAATTTCTTGTTTTGGCGTATCACCTTCAAAAGATAGCACCCAATCCACACATTCCAGCGCAGCCAGCATTTCCATTCTGTATTGCAGATCATTAACCGGACGTTCAGGTCCTTTAAGTCGTTTCACTGAATCATCACTATTCACTAAAATAACTAAACGATCACCCAATGCCTTTGCTTGCTGTAAATAACGAATATGCCCGGGATGTAAAATATCAAAACAGCCATTGGTTAAAACTATTTTTTCACCATCCTTTCTAGCCGCGTGCATAGCCTGCTTTATATCATCTAATGTACCTACACCTCTATGATGAGCTCGCTGCCCTTGCAAGGCATAGTTTAATTCTTCGGTATTTACCGTTGCCGTTCCAAGCTTACCAACAACAATACCAGCACCCATATTGGCTAAAACTGTCGCGTCCGCTAATGATTTATTGGCTGCCAAACTAGCTGCTAATACTGATATAACAGTATCTCCAGCACCTGTTACATCAAAGACTTCTCGCGCATGCGTTGGCAAATGTAAAGGTGCTTCATCTTTAGTTAGTAAAGTCATCCCTTGCTCTCCCTGTGTGACAAGTAAAGCTTTAAAGTCCATCTCATGTAATAAGTTTATACCTTTTTCAACCAGCTGTTGCTGATTACTACAACTCCCGACAACCGCTTCAAACTCAGTCAAATTAGGGGTTATTAATGTGGCATGCTTATAAATACTAAAATCAGTCCCTTTTGGATCAACCAATACTAGTTTATTTAACTGTTTCGCTAAACCTATAAATTGCTCAATATTATTTAACGTCCCTTTACCATAATCAGATAAGATCACCGCATTAGCCTGCATCATTTCTGCATGATACTGATGCAATAATTCCTCATTACTCACCTGCTGAAAGCCATCTTCAAAATCTAAACGAATCAATTGCTGATGTCGGCTCATCACTCTTAGCTTGGTAATGGTTGGATAATCATCCAATGCTTCAAATAAACACAGTACACCGGCTTTTTGTAAAAGCGCTTTTAATGATTCAGCAGGTTCATCATTACCGACAAACCCCATCACAGAAACTTTTCCGCCTAATGCGGCAATATTTAAAGCGACATTACCCGCGCCCCCAGCTCGCTGTTCATCATCTTTTACATGAACGACTGGAACCGGTGCTTCTGGCGATATTCTAGAGGTTGCTCCATGCCAGTATCTATCTAGCATTAAATCGCCAATAACTAAAACGCGGCCTGTTGAATAATTAGGTAATTGCATAGCTTTAAACGCGGTTTGTAAAACAAAATGATATTATACCCTCTTCTTTTATCCTAAGAGTGTAACCATGAGTGTAAAGATTTATCATAATCCACGTTGTAGTAAATCAAGACAGACATTGCAATTACTACAAGCACAAGGCGTAGAGCCAGAAATTATCGAATATTTAAAAACACCGCCTACAGAAGCTGAACTAGAAGATATTTTGCAAAAACTAGACATGGAGCCTCGTGACTTAATGCGCAAAAAAGAAGCTGAATACAAGGCAACAGGCATGGACAATAGTGATTTAGATAGAGATGCTTTAATTAAAGGCATGGTTCAAACACCTAAATTAATTGAGCGCCCTATTGTTTTAGCTAATGACAAAGCCGCAATCGGTCGACCACCTGAAGATGTATTAGCTATACTATAAATAAAGCATTCGCCTATTAAGCAATCATTGAGCATGACAAAAATTCTAATTCTTTATTACAGCCGTAATGGCTCAACCGAACAAATGGCAAATCAAATTGCCAGAGGTGTTGAATCTATTGAAGGTGTTGATGCAATATTGAGAACTGTGCCTGAAATATCTACGGTTTGTGAACAATCCGAAAGTGCAATTCCAGCAAACGGCGCACCTTACGTAACACTTGAAGATTTAAAATCTTGCGATGGTTTAGCATTAGGTAGCCCAACCCACTTTGGCAATATGGCCGGGGCTTTAAAGCACTTTATTGATAAAACCACCGAACTTTGGATTCCTGGCACATTATCAGGCAAACCTGCGGGGGTTTTTACTTCAACAGGTGGTATGCATAGTGGCCATGAAAGCACCTTACTCTCAATGATGTTACCTTTAATGCATCATGGCATGTTAATCATGAGCATACCCAGTAATGAAATTGCCTTAAAAGAAACCCGTACTGGCGGTACACCCTATGGCCCTAGCCATCTCTCATCATCAGCTAATTTAAGCGCAGATGAAAAACAAATTTGTCGGGCGCTAGGAAGCCGCCTTGCTAAAACAGCACTTGCACTAAAACAGGTCTAATGAAAAGAATTTATTATCACTACATGGCTTTGACCGGCTTTTTTGGCTTATTTATATTACTTATGCTTTGGAATACAGTGCTATCGCCATCAACCCACCTACCTGTTGCCATTGTACTGCTGTTTGTTATCGGCCCATTATTATTCCCTTTTAAAGGACTTTTAAATGCTAACCTAAGAAGCTGTACCTGGATGAGTTATATCAGTCTGTTTTATTTTACTTATGGCATTTCTGAAGCTTACACCACGCCATCAGAGTTAAATTACGCATTACTCGAAGTCTTTTTCAGTCTATTACTATGTGTTGGTTCTAGTCTTTATGTTTACACCGCAGAAAAAATAAAATAATCGTGCCTAAACAACTTCCCTTACAGTTTGAGTTTCAAGCCAACCAGAATTTCAGCACCTTTTACCCTGGTAGCAATGAAGAAGCCGTTAATCACCTGCAAAAAATTTTCACTAGCACAGAACAACAAATTTTCCTTTGGGGAGAAACAGGGACAGGTAAAACTCATTTACTACAAGCAACTAGCCAAATCGCGGATAAAATTAATAAAACAGCTTTTTATTTCTCTTTTGCTACCGAAGAATTACCCAACCCATCCATGCTTGATGGTCTGGACAAGCTCGACCTCGTTTGCTTTGACAATATAGATCTTATTGCTGGTAACAGCGAATGGGAACGCGCTTTTTTTAATTTCTTTAATCGTCACCGAGACGGCAATAAAAAACTACTGTTATCCGCTTCATGTCAGCCCAAATACCTTGCCATTCAATTGCCAGACCTTAAAACACGCATGAACTGGGGGCTTACGCTCAAGCTTAATACCTTAACCAATGAACAACAGCTTGATGCCCTTATCTACAACGCCAATGATTTAGGCTTTGAAATACCTATTAATGTGGGGCGTTTTTTAATGACACACTATGCCAGTGACTTACCAACCATCTGGAAATTAATAGATAAAATAGATCAAGCAACTTTAGCTGCTAAACGCAAATTGACTATTCCCTTTTTAAAACAGATCATGGCTGATAAAAAAAATCATGACGACTGATAAAATTCTAATTGTTGGTGCGGGGGCTATCGGAGGGTTTTACGGTGCATTACTTGCCAAAGCAGGTGCAGATGTATCGGTTGTCTGCCGATCTGATTATGAAATAGTCAAACAGCAAGGCTACTCAATTAATAGTAATGACTTAGGCAACTGGACTTTCACCCCGTCACAAGTCATCAAATCATCAGCTGACTACAAAGAACAAGCAGACTACATTATCCTCTGCAGCAAAATTGTCCCAGAAGCTAATCGAATTAAATTAATCCAAGATGCTGTTTCAGCCAACACCTGCATAGTATTCATTCAAAACGGAATTGATATTGAGCAAGAATTAATTAACGCCTTTCCCAACAACGAAATTATTAGCGGCTTGGCTTTTATTTGCTGTAACCGAATTAAACCAGGTGTTATCAGGCATTTAGCTTATGGTAAGTTGACACTAGGCAGCATAAATAATCTGCCTAGCCAAAAAGATAAAGCACAACACCTAAGTGATTTGATTACGCTCGCAGGTGTTGAATCAATGACATCCAGTAATATTATCGGTAGTCGCTGGCTGAAATGTCTTTGGAATGCGCCCTTCAACCCACTCTCGGTATTATCGGATGGACTTTCGACGCAAGAGATACTTGCCACTCAAGAAAAGTTTATTAGATTGATTATGCAAGAGGTTTGCAATATTGCCCAAGCATGTGGACACCCACTGCCAGACGATAGCATAGACATTAATATAGAACACACTTATACAATGCCGCCTTATAAAACCAGTATGTTATTGGACTATGAAAACAATCAGCCGATGGAAATAGAAGCTATTCTTGGTAATACTGTCAGAGCTGCGCAAAGAGTTAATGTGTCCTGTCCTAGGCTTGATAGCTTATATGCGCTGATGAAGTTAAAAGAGTTACATATAAAAAATTCAACTAAAAATAATTAAAGCACTCCTGTTATCTTATCTAGTAGAACTAACATTTGTCCGTTCTACTTGATATCCCAAATCAAAGGAAGGTCAGAAAGTACTCTTCAAAGTTACTCTCATTCAAAAATGTAATATCGTACATGCTAGTCAATCCCTTAGCTTGCTCATCCGTTAAATCTAACACCAACATAGTAAAATTTGCCTTATCAATTCCCATTCGCTTTCTTAACTTATGATATTTATCTATCATTGACCTAAACTCACCTGTCTTACATTCTATAAATAAAGGGATCTTGTTATTAATAAGAAAAAAAACATCAACTTCATGTTTATCTTCATTGGGAAAGTGTACTTTAAAGCTTCTTAATGCCGAAAATGGAATTCTCTTGTTATGAAACATAATTAACAGCTTCATAAAAACAAACCACTCTAACCATTCACCATTAAAAAAATTAACAATCGCTGAGGTTTTTTGTAATGTTAAGTGAATACGTTTATCTGCTTTATTATAAAAGTACTTTGCGACAAAAGAAAAATCATAAAGCATCTTACAGTAACTGGTTAAGACTTGAATTTCCTTCTGAGAACGATTGGAAAGCGCTATAACAACTGTTCCATACCCTTTACGCTGGACTTTCTTTATGCTGCCATTAACACTCTTAAGCAAATCATAGTTATCCCCCAACATGACAGCCACTTCATCAAAAAAGCCTTGAGTATCTAAGGTCTTGGTATCAACATCTAATAAAATACCTTTTTTATCAAACCAATCCATTATCGGTTTAAACTGCATTTGATTGGTCATTGCCATGGTGTTATGCAGATCAATATTCTCATCGAACGTCGCGTTTAAAACCTCCAACTCTTCCAGCTCTTTTGTTTCACTCTCCTCTTCACCCTTTAAATGGCAATATTTATCATTTAGGTCTTTATACTTTGCAATAATGTTTTTAATAAATGCGATAGCATTATGGATTAGAACCGGCTCTTTACAGACAGGGCATTTAACCGTCTTACCAATATAATTATCGGGGGCTTCTCGTAAATAACTGCATTTATTACACAACAAAACGGCCATTAAATAAACCTATCTAAAGCTCAAAATCACAAATGATGATTATATACCTTACGAACTTATCCCACCTTGAGTCAAGTGTTTAGGTTCTAATAACTTTTCTAATTCCTCACGGCTTAAGTCTGTCATCTCTTCTGCTACATCGATAATCGGCATGCCTTTTTTATAAGCTGCTTTTGCAACTTCGGCCGCTTTTGCATAACCAATAATGGGGTTTAAGGCCGTGACCAAAATAGGGTTCTTAGATAACGCGTCCTGCAAATTTTCTTCTCTAACATCAAATGTTGCTATCGCTTTATCAGCCAAAACATTAGAGATATTTCCCAGTATATCGATGCTTTGCAAAACATTATAAGCAATCACCGGTAGCATCACATTCAACTGAAATGTTCCCGACTGCCCTGCAACTGTAATCGTCGCATCGTTACCAATGACTTGAGCGGCTACCATTGCTGTTGCCTCTGGAATTACCGGATTAACCTTTCCCGGCATAATGCTACTGCCTGGTTGTAAAGCCGTTAACTCTATCTCGCCTAAGCCAGCCAAAGGTCCGCTATTCATCCAGCGTAGATCATTGGCAATCTTCATTAAGCTGACCGCAATAACTTTCATTTGCCCTGATAATTCAACCATGGCATCTTGTGCACTTAAGCTTTCAAAAAAAGAATCATTGGCTTTAAAAGGTAAGCCTGTTTCATCAGATAATGCTTGAGCAAATTGTTCGGAAAATCGAGGGTCTGCATTTATACCCGTTCCAACAGCTGTGCCGCCCTGTGCCAGCTTATAAACTCTAGGAAGCACACTATTAATACGATCAATGCCATTTCGAATCTGTAATGCCCATGCACCCATTTCTTGCCCCATAGTAACAGGCATTGCATCCATTAAATGGGTACGCCCTGTCTTGGTCACATTTTCTAGGGTTGCTGCTTTTTCTTCAATCACATTAGCTAAATAATTTAACCCTGGCAATAAAGTCTCATGACATTCTAATGCGGCACTGACATGTATTGCTGTTGGAATCACATCGTTACTGCTTTGCCCCATATTAACGTGATCATTAGCATTGACAACTTCACCAGCGATTTCACTAGCCAATCGTGCTAACACCTCGTTAACATTCATATTGGTACTGGTGCCAGATCCTGTTTGAAACACATCGATAGGAAACTGATCTTGATGCTGACCATCAATAAGTTGCTGAGCCGCCTGAATAATGGCATTGCCTTTAGTTTCATCCAACTCAGTTAAAGCCATGTTAACTTTAGCCGCATTTTTTTTGATAAGAGCCACTGTCTTAACAAAAGCAGAAGGCAAAACCAAACCACTGACCGGAAAGTTATTGATTGCTCGTTGAGTTTGGGCACCATATAAGGCATTAGCAGGGACTTTTAACTCACCCATACTGTCTTTTTCTATTCTGTAATCTTCTGTCGTTTCAGTCATGAGTTAACTCTTTAATAAATCCTTCAATATCAGCCGATGCAAAAGGCCAGCCTAATTCTTTTTCTGTTTCTGGGTGATATAAAACAGGAATTCGAATAGCGTACTTTTCCTGCCATTGCTCCTGTTCTGCTATATCAATTGTCTCAACTTTTATTCCTTCACATTCAGCGATAATTAGTTCTGCGTCTTCACACAAGTGACAGCCTAAAGTGCCAAATAAAGTAAGTTTCACCATACTAATGCCTAGAAATTTTGTCCAGATAACCCATAAATAAAGCAGAGGCTACCAATGTTAAATGAATCAGCACATACCACACTAATTTATCATTATCTGTTTCCTGTATATTCATAAATATTTTCAGCAGATGAATCGATGAAATAGCGACGATAGAAGCCGCTACCTTCATTTTAAGCGAGCCATAATCATGACTGCCTAACCAATCCAGTTTTTCCGCTGATTCAAAAATCTCCATGCGGGAGACAAAGCTTTCATAACCGCTAAACATGACAATAACGATCAGGCTACCCACTAAGGTGAGATCAATCAAAGTCAGTAGATTTAAAACCAACACTGACTCATCAATTTCAAGTATGTGCGGCAAGAAATGATAAAGCTCCTGATAAAACTTAATAAATAATGCAAACAACGCCAAGCTCAATCCTAAATACACAGGTGCTAAAATCCAGCGACTGGCATACATGACTCTTTCTGTTAGCTTTTCAATTTTACTTATTGCCATGCTATCAGCCTATCAATGATGTAGATGAGTAGACAACCAACGCTCAGCAACCTCTTTAGTCATGCCTTTTCTTTTTGCATAACTTTCCAATTGCTCTTGGTCTATTTTCCCTACGTTAAAATATTGTGATTCAGGATGAGACAAGTACCACCCACTAACTGCTGCCGTCGGGAACATGGCATAGCTTTCTGTCAATTCAATGCTTGTCGATGCCGTTGCATTCAACAATTCAAACAATTTGGCTTTCTCTGTATGATCCGGGCAGGCAGGATAACCAGGGGCCGGTCTAATCCCATTGTATTCTTCAGAAATCAATTGTTCATTTTCATGCGCTTCATCTGACGCATATCCCCAGTGATCTTTTCTGACTTGCTCATGTAAATATTCTGCAAATGCTTCTGCTAGACGATCAGCCAAGGCTTTAAGCATAATGGAATTATAATCATCATGATCTTTATCAAACTGAGCAATTTTTTCATCTATTCCTATGCCTGTTGTCACAGCGAAGCCTCCGATATAATCGGCTTTTCCACTGGCTTTACTGGCAATAAAATCAGATAAGCAGAAATTAGCACGGCCTGGTGCCTTTACATTTTGTTGACGTAGATGATGTAAGGTTTCTAACACTTCAGTTCGTGACTCATTGGTATAAAGCTCAATATCATCATCTACACTGTTAGCGGGATAGAAGCCTATCACTGCTTTAGCGGTCAGCCATTTTTCATTGATAATCTGATACAACATTGCCTTGGCATCAGCAAATAATTTAGTTGCTGTTTCACCCACCACTTCATCCTTTAAGATTGCCGGGTATTTACCTGACAATTCCCAGGTTTGGAAAAAAGGCGACCAATCAATATAAGGCACTAAAACATCTAAAGACAATGAATCAATCACCTTTGTACCTAAAAAGGTTGGTTTAACTGGCTCGTAAGTCCCTACATCGAACCTATTAAGTCTGGCGTTTTCTAAACTATGCTGTTTAACCTGTGCTTTACGACCTTTATGACGTTCACGCACTTGCTCATATTCAGCGCGCACTTTTGCAATATAGTTATCTTTTAACTCGTCACTTAATAGTGAGCGGACAACACCCACACTGCGCGATGCATCTGTGACATAAATCGTAGGCGCATGATAATTTTGTTCAATTTTAACAGCAGTATGCGCGCGTGAAGTTGTTGCTCCACCAATCATCAATGGAATATCAAATCCTTGGCGTTCCATTTCTTTGGCAACATGCACCATTTCATCCAAAGATGGTGTTATTAAGCCACTTAAGCCAATAATATCAACATTTTCCTCGCGTGCTTTTCTAAGGATTTGTTCGGCAGGAATCATAACCCCCATATCAATCACTTCAAAGTTATTACACTGCAATACCACTCCGACGATATTTTTACCAATATCGTGCACATCGCCTTTTACGGTTGCCATCAACACTTTACCGTTTGACTGTATGCCACCGTCTTTTTCTTCATCCATAAAGGGCATTAAATGGGCAACCGCTTTTTTCATTACCCGTGCTGATTTAACCACCTGAGGTAAAAACATTTTACCCTCACCAAATAAATCACCAACCACGTTCATACCGTCCATTAATGGACCTTCAATCACATGTAAAGGCAATTCAGATTCTAGTCGTGCCTGCTCAGTATCTTCAACAATATAATCGGCATTACCTTTAACCAATGCATGCTCTAAACGTTTTTTGACAGGCCAGGTACGCCATTCTAAATCTTCTTTTTTAGCCGATGAACCATCTCCTTGATATTTCTGAGCTATTTCTAGCATCGCTTCAGTTGCATCTGGGTTGCGATTAAGCACAACATCTTCTACGGCATTGCGTAATTCATCTGGAATATCTTCGTAAATAGCTAATTGCCCTGCATTCACAATTCCCATGCCCATGCCAGCTTTAATGGCATGATATAAAAAAACCGCATGAATAGCTTCACGAACTAAATTGTTACCTCTAAAAGAAAAGGAAACATTAGAGACACCACCTGAAATTAAGGCATGAGGGCAAGTGCGTGTAATTTCCCGCGTTGCTTCAATAAAATCCACACCATAGTTGTTATGCTCTTCAATTCCTGTAGCAATGGCAAAAATATTAGGGTCAAAAATAATATCTTCTGGAGGGAAATTAACTTCTTCTGTCAAAATTTTATAAGCACGCTGACAAATTTCGACTTTTCGTGCCATGGTATCTGCCTGGCCGTCTTCATCAAACGCCATCACAATCACTGCTGCGCCATAACGACGAACCAGTTTCGCTTGCTTGATAAAGTTTTCTTCACCTTCTTTGATGGAGATAGAGTTTACAACGCCTTTACCTTGAATACATTTAAGCCCCGCTTCTAAAATATCCCATTTAGAAGAGTCCAGCATAATAGGTACTTTGGCGATATCTGGCTCAGAGGCAATTAAATGTAGAAAGCGCACCATGGCTTCTTTTGATTCCAACATGCCTTCATCCATGTTGATATCAATGATTTGTGCACCATTTTCGACCTGTTCTTTTGCAACACTTAAAGCTGTTTCAAAATCACCCTCGACAATTAAACGCTTAAAGCGTGCTGAGCCGGTGACATTAGTTCTTTCCCCAACATTCACAAATAACGAGTCAGCTGAAATATTTTGTGGCTCTAAACCTGATAAGCAGCACTGTTTCTCAAGCGTTGGAATCTTTCTAGGTGCATATTTTTGCACTTCTTCAACAATTGCTTTGATATATTCAGGCGATGTACCGCAACAGCCACCAATAATATTTAAATAGCCTTGTGCTGCCCAATCAGCAAGTTCTTTAGCCATTTGTTCTGGCGTTTCATCATACTCACCAAACTCATTCGGCAACCCTGCATTAGGATGAGCAGAGATATGCGTATCAGCAATATTTGATACTTCTTCTATATATTGACGTAATTCTGTTGCACCCAATGCACAGTTAAAACCTATAGAGATAGGCTCAACATGACTTAATGAATTCCAAAAGGCAGCCGCAGTTTGCCCTGATAATGTACGACCTGATGCATCGGTAATAGTCCCTGATATCATTACAGGTAATTTATAGCCTAATACATCAAAATACTGTTCTACAGCAAAAATAGCGGCTTTTGCGTTTAAGGTATCAAAAATCGTTTCGATTAAAATAATATCGACACCACCGTCGCACATACCTCGCACTGCTTCCGTATATGCTTCAACCAATTCATCAAAGCTAATATTTCTAAAGCCAGGATCATTCACTTCTGGTGACATAGATGCTGTACGGTTGGTTGGGCCCAATGTACCAGCAACAAATCTTGGTTTATCTGGTGTTAATGCGGTAAACTCTGCAGCAACTTCTTTAGCTAAACGAACCGATTCCAGATTAATTTCATAAGCCAATGACTCCATATTGTAATCGGCCATGGCAATGCTGGTTGCATTAAAGGTATTGGTCTCAACAATATCAACCCCCACTTCATAATATGCTCTATGAATCGCCTTGATAATATCGGGCTGAGTTAATGACAACAGATCATTATTACCTTTCAGATCACATTCCCAATCGGCAAACCGTTCGCCTCGGTAGTCTTTTT
>WTAG01000600.1 GCA_013139755.1 Methylomarinum sp.
TTAGGTAATGGTGCTGGATATTATGATCGCTTATTAAATCAAGTAAGAACCGATACCCAACTAACAGCCGTTTGCTATGAGTCACAATTGTGCGACAAAGTCATGATGGAAACACATGATATTTATATGCACACAGTTTTAACTGAAAAAAATTGTTATATGAACCATCCCTTGTAAATAATATTAAGCATTCTTCGTCATATATACACGTTCCTTAGTAAGGGGTTTAAGACCTCGGCCCTTAGCTCTCTTTTGATGGATAGGGAAGGGTGAGGGGAAATAAAATAATCCTCTTTGGCAAAAAACCATCCAAAAGAGGAATCCAACTACTCAGAAATAAATGGATTTGAATTATCTAAAAAACAACCTGAAAACCAGTCCGGCTTTTATCATTGATGAACCTCAAGTTATTCAAAATTTAAGCTGCTTGGCTGAGTTGAAAGCACAATCAGGGTGTCAAGTCCTGTATTCAATTAAAGCTCTTCCACTCGCCTCGGTGATAGCTTTAACAACGAAATATTTAGATGGTTTATCGGTAAGTTCTTTATATGAAGCGCGTCTGGCAAAAGAGATGCTGGGAGATGAGGGTAGTATTCATATTACAACCCCAGGACTTAGAGATAATGAATTTGAAGAAATTACCACGCTTTGTACGCATGTCAGTTTTAATTCAATGGCTCAGTATCAACGGCTAAAAAAAAAATAATATCCAAAGCTGCACATTAGGATTAAGGGTAAACCCTAAGCTCTCTTTTTCTAATGATCCCCGGTTTGACCCCTGTCGTTCGTATTCAAAGCTAGGTGTAGACATCGCCTCGCTAGAGGTTATACCAGAAGCAGTTAAAGGCTTGCATATACATACGGTATTCTCTAGTACCAGTTATCAGCCTCTGATTGATACGGTCGCACAGCTAATAAAAAAGTTGGGTAAGCAATTGTCTCAGTTGCAATGGTTAAATATAGGTGGTGGCTATTTATATTCACAAATTGAAGATCATCAGCCTTTTATCAAATTAGTTAAGCAATTAAAACAAAGTTATGGTGTTAAAGTTTATATCGAACCCGGTAAGTCAATTGTAGATAATGCCGGTTACCTGCTAACAACAGTAATTGATCGCTTTATCAGTGATGGAAAAAATATTGTGGTATTAGATACCTCAGTCAATCATCATCCCGAAGTATTTGAATACCAAAAAAGCCCCCAATTACTGGAAGCGGATGACTGTGCTAAAGAGAGCTGTTTATTGGTTGGCTCAAGTTGCTTAGCCGGTGATGTGTTTGGTGAATATTCATTTAAAACCTTACCTAAAGTCGGTGAGCGCTTGGTGTTTTCTAACGTAGGCGCCTATAGCTTGATTAAAGCAAACCGCTTTAATGGCTACAATTTACCCGATGTTTATAGCATTGATAGACAAAAAAACCTCAAGCTAATTAAACAGCATACATATAACGATTATCAGCAGCAGTGGATGAACTAATGAAAGCAATTTTAATGACAAAAACAGGTGATGCGGATGATGTATTGCAATTATCAGACATCGCTGAGTCAGAAATAACAAATGCCAACCAAGTTAAAATAAAAATAAAAGCGGCAGGGGTTAACCCTATTGATACCAAGGTGCGTAGAAATGGTAGCTTCTATCAGCAGCCATTACCAATTGTGCTGGGCTGTGATGGTGCGGGGGAAATTGTTGCAGTAGGTGATGCAGTGACAGATTATAAAATGGGTGATCAAGTCTGGTTTTGTCATGGCGGCTTAGGTAAAGAGCAGGGTGCTTATGCGGAATATACTGTTATAGATAATCGTTGGGTTGCCCCTAAGCCTAGTAGCTTATCTTTTATTGAAGCTGCAGCAATGCCTCTGGTTTTAATTACCGCATGGGGGGCATTATTTGAAAAAGGTAATCTACAAAGTGGACAAACCGTATTAATCCATGCCGGTGCAGGTGGTGTTGGGCATGTGGCTATTCAATTGGCTAAATCAAAAGGCGCTAAAGTCATAACTACTATCAGCTCAAATGAAAAAGCAGATTTTGTTAAATTTTTAGGGGCAGATTATGCCATTAATTATTCAGATAACGGTTTTGTGGATGAAGTTAATCAAATAACAGACGGTAAAGGTGCAGATTTAGTCATTGATACAGTGGGAGCGCATGTTTTTAAGCAAAGTATTGCAGCAACAGCTTATTTTGGGCGATTAATCACCTTGTTAGACCCCGGTGAATTGCCTTTAGCAGACGCAAGAATGAGAAATCTGATGATTGGTTTTGAGCTGATGTTAACCCCGTTACTAAAAGGGTTAGATCAAGCCAGAGATCAGCATATCAATATTCTAAACCAATGTAGCCAGTTAATAGAAAAAGGGCAGCTAAAAGTGTCTATATCAGATGTTATGGCTTTAGATCAGGTGGCGAAAGCTCACAATAAGATTGAGCAAGGGCATACGATGGGGAAAGTGGTTTTAGAAATAGTAAAATAATGAATGAAAATGATTTACAGGGTAGTAACGAATATGTTTATTAAGATATTCCTTAGTGATATTGTCGCTTATTTATAGTATCCGTTAAACTAGGGGAGTCTCAGCACATAAATTCGTAATTCGGGATCCCAAAATTCTTTCATCTGTATGGAATATTATGGTTTGGTAAAGTGGGTCTTAGTTATTCGTCATTTTTATACTTCAATCCGAGGCGAACACCGTCTCCGATCCTGGTGCCACTGCAACCTCGAAGAACAGCATCGACTTTGGCATCACCAAGCGTGAGCAGACGTTATGCACTTCGTTATAAATTTGCTGCGGCTTATCGGTATAACGCTGTGAAAAGTGAAAAGGCACCAATCGAGCCACTTCGGCAGCCATCGCGATCTCTCCACAGGCGCGCGTAGTCAGATGGCCGGTGCGTGCTGCCTGTTCAACATCGGACTCGATGAAACAGGCTTCGCAGAAAAAGGTGTGCGCATAGCGGGCCAGGGCCTGCAGGCGTTGGCGATTGTCCGGGGTGTCGGCAAGGTCGGTGGCATACACCATTTTTTTGGCCGGTGTAATTAGCACCAGATCCTTCGCCAGTGTTGCAACATCCGCAGCGGTGCCATCGGGTAGCTGCACCAGCGCCGCTTCCTCTTTGGTCAGCAGGTGTTGTTTCAATTCGGCCAGCCACGGCCCCGGCTCCAAACCACGCGCCTTGAGGCGGTCCTTGCGAATATTAATCTCCTTGACTGGTTCGAAGGCATAGGCTACTACCTGTGTGTGGTGGTCCAGCAGTTCTGCCCGTATGCAAAAACCTGTCTCTTGCAGCACTACCCCCTCCTGCACTTTGACCTCATCCAGCAGTTCACACCCGGTGTGACCGGCCTGCAGGCGAAAGCGCCGCAAACGATCAGCGTGCAACTCCGCCACCTCAAAAGTAGGACCATACTCAGCAACTCGGTCCCAGAGAATGCCTTGCAGGAAACCTTCGATGTGCCTGGCCAGCCCCGGCGGCCCATACAACCTGCAGGGCGGAAAATTACCAATACGGGAACGCAGCAACCAGAGAAAGCCACCGATATGGTCCATATGCGCATGACTAATGAAGACATCCGTCACCTGATGGGCAATGCGTGCCGGTAGACGTGTACCATCACCCAGGTCGAACAGCAGGCTACGGCGCTGGTGGCGCAGGCGCAAATGCAGCATCGGATCACCAAATACGCCATTGACCAAACAGATATCGACCGAACCGATCCGACCGACCACGCGCGGCCCTCCACTCACCGGAAACGGTACGGTCATATCAGGAGGTGGCAGGTATTCGAGCCTCTCCACCACAAACGGTGTTGCTGTTTCCATCAGGCCGGCAATTGAGCGTTGTGCATCACGCACCAGCAAGCTATCAAAGCTTGTCGACTCGGCTGGCACCCTGACAGTCAATTGATTGTCCTGAAATCGCACCACCTCGGCCATGGTCTGAGTCCGGTTGCGCTGCAACAGCGCAATCTGCCGCCCTGTCCAGGCGCTCGCCTCGCCCAGAGGTGGCGGCGTACCGGTCAGATTCACCCTATCCAGCTCTATAGATTGCTCGCTGCTGTCGCGAAGATACGCATCCCAACATTCAGTACGCCAGCGGGCACGGGCACGTTTTCCAGGTCGCCTGGCTTCTTCAGCTGCATGGACTACATAGATATCAGCCGCCAGAGCTCGCAGATCATCAAACAGCGGTGGCTCTCGCTCCGCTGCTGTCAGGACCAGCACTGCATCCGCAGTGACTGCCTCGCACAATCCCTGCAACAACTCCCTGCCGGCAATGCCACGCACGACGCCAGGACTATCGATTAACAGCACGCCATCGACCAATGGCTGCGCTAGACGCCTCACCGCTGTCACCAAAGGCAGACGAAAGCGCCCTGCATCGAGGCTGCATAAGGCTTCATAAGCGCATACCTGCCAGCCATCCGCTTGCCAGGCACCAAGAGAAACAGCACCCGGAAGACCAAACGCCGGCGAACCTGGATCGGCACAGATGCAGTAACAGTTGCGACCAGCCGCAACAAGGACACGTGCCAACTGCGCCGCCAGCGTCGACTTGCCCACCCCCGGCGGACCGTACAACAACAGCCGCCGATCATGCATTAACACCACGTCGGCAATCTCAGCGGCGCAATAGGGCAAAAAGGGCGAGTTGTGATCAAGTGAATTCGTTGCCATAACCATCATAATGTGACTCCGGGTGGGAATTAGTAATCAGCCTATGATGATTAATGCCATACCAATTGCCAAGGAAGCAGCGCCGAATTGAGAACACATTTTTCAGTAAGAATGAAGTGAGATTGGAGAACCTCTTTCCTGACCATCGGACACGGTCTATTCCCGCTCAGGTTTCCTGATCTCCTGCAGCGGCTCAGTCCAGTCGCCGGGTTGGGTATCTGTTACCTCAGTACCCAAATCATCCACTTCACCAACATCTACTGCACCGGACCAGTTC